>NZ_DBMCYK010000007.1:0-130549 GCF_056978975.1 Candidatus Limimorpha avicola | reverse complement strand
TATCTTTGCTCCTGTGTAAAATTCATGTTTTGTTTTTTTTTAAATTTATCTACTACAAAAATATTAAACTTTGAATTTTACACACTTTTTGGGACAGTATCGGTTCGAAATTAAAGTCCGGTTAAAAGAAAAAAGTCCGGTAAAATACCGAACTCTTTTTATAATTTGATAATGTTTAATTTGTATTACTTTTTGGGTAGCAAATCATTTATCGACGCACCATTTTTTGTCGATATAATAAATATCAATAAACTTTCAATTTGTCGCCTGTTTGTTCTATAATGGCTCTGTAGAAGTCATCGCTGTATTTGGGTTGTATTACTTCCGGAGCATAATATTTATAGTTTTCAGGCACTTCCCTTGCGGTCTTTATGTTGCCGTCCATATATTTTACAAAGAGATACTGATAAAACATTTTCCAGTTGGCTACGAGGCTGTCGGCTTCGAGATTGGAGAAACGTGTGAGATATGCCACTGCTTCCCGAGGATTGTTCTCATACAGAGAAGCTGCTTTAGCATCTATATCTTTGACTTGTTCCACCCATTTTGTTTCATATTCGCTCTGAAGTTTCTCAATCTCAGGATGAATATAGTTATATTTGGTATAGGCGAAGTTGGACACCTGATTGAAGATCCAGAATCCTGCAGTATCGGAATACTCCATTATGGAACCGTTGCCTTGTCTGTAGCATAACGGTATTTCTGTCATGCAGGTGTACATGGGGCAATATACCGTACTTGCTGCATCGTCAACGCCGAACCACAATATGCCTCCAAGTTGGGGTATGGTATTGGAGCGGCTTTGTGATATGAAAGAAAATCCTGTCTGTTGAGTGGCAGTGGTGCGTTCGTGTACGTATTCAACGCCATCGACTTCAAAATCCATGGGTCTCCAACGATAGGGGCAGTGGAAAGGACCGGCACCGAGGTCTAATGACATGTCGAGTTCTGTGCCTTCAAGATGGTCGCGCATGAATCTCATCATGTCGAGAACACTGACTTTCTCGGTAGGTTTCACCCATAATGGCATTCTGTTTGTTGGGAAAGTCTCGGGAGTCTGAGGCTGTCCTTCAATATATGGTTTGCTGCGTTTTATATCGCGTCCTGTAGCATAATCCCAATATTGTTCCATGCCGTCGGTGACACTGTTGAACATTGCCCAGACACGTATGTCGCAGGCTCTTGCTCCGCTGAAGGTGACAGGATTATAAACATCGGAGAATGAGAATAACTCATCAGGACCGACATATAAGTTGTTTTTCTTTGCAAAAGAAATGACATCATCGGCATAGATACAATCTATATTCTTGTCTTTCAAGAATTTATTCATATTCTTGGAAGTAACGCTTGTCTTGTTTTTCTTTGCGAGCGGGAAAGTAGTAATACGTGCCTGGTTGGCATGACCGCTGACATAACCGTCCGGGATACGACGTGCAACCCAGACTATACCTTTTTCTTTGCCTTTGCCTATAAGTTCCATGATCCACACCTCTTCCGGGTCTGCTATGGAGAAGGATTCTCCATCGCTCGGATAACCGTATAATGAAGTCAGTTCGGCAATGTTTTTAATAGCTTCACGCGCTGTCTTGCAGCGTTGTAATGTAATATATATCAATGAGCCATAGTCCATGAGCCCGCCTTCGTTGCCCATGTTGGGAAGTCCGCCGTATGTTGTTTCACCAATGGCGAGTTGCCATTCGTTCATGTTGCCCACTACGTTGTAAGTATGAGGAACTTCCGGTATCTGTCCGAGATACTTGCCGCTGTCCCAGTCGTAGATGTCACGCATGGCACCTTCCGGATGGTCAGCAGCAGGAAAATAATACAACTCTCCATAAAGTACATGAGAATCAGCGGCATAAGAAATCATGGTGCTGCCGTCTGTAGAGGCTCCCTTCGTAATAAGGAAGTTCGTGCAGGCTTTTACTCGTGTCATGGGAATAAGACACATCATTACTAATACTAATGTAAGAATCTTCTTCATTTTTTTATTATTTATTTGTTAAACTGATTATTATTCTTTTCGTATGCTTCAAGGACTTCCCTGATTTTTTTTTCATCCGTCTCAATCTGTTGTTCTAATTCTTGTAAATTGTTGAATTTGTGTTCATCACGTATCTTATCTATAAAACGCAGGCGTATGTTTTTACCGTAAAGGTCGCCTTCGTAGTTGATGATATGAGCTTCGAGACTTTTGGGGCGGTTGTCATCAAGAGTGGGACGCTGACCGGTATATACCATGGCAGGATATGTCATGTCGTCGAAATCGGCGTATGCAGCAAAAACACCCGGTTCTTCTATCATGAAATATTCCTGTTTCAACTCAAGATTAGCTGTCTTGTAGCCTAAAATATGACCGACTTCTGCTCCGTGTATTACTGTGCCGGAATAAGAATACTCGTAACCTAACAGTTTGTTGGCAAGTCTTATGTCTCCCTGTTGCAAGGAATGCCGTATCTTGGTGGAACTGATGGCGATATTGTCAACATCCTGGGCCGGTATTCTTTCTACTTTGAAATGATACTGAAGCCCTAATTCAAACAACATGCTGAAATCTCCCATACGGTTTTTCCCAAAATGATGGTCATATCCTATGATGATTTTTACGGGTTCTATTCGTTTTACTATATAATTCAAGATGAAATCCTCAGATAAGGTGCGTGAAAACTCTTTGGTAAAGTTGATGATTATCAAATTGTCTATACCAGTTTTTTCAATAAGTTTTATTTTGTCTTCCTGAGTGTTGATGAAACGTAGATGCGAACTGTCGATATTAAGGACTTGCCGAGGGTGAGGGTAGAATGTCACGACTACACTCTCGCCTCCTGTTTCTTTTGCCATTTTTACCATGCTTTTCAAGATGGCTTGATGACCTCTGTGTACACCGTCAAAGGTGCCTATTGTTACTATGGCTTTGGGTACTTTCTTATATTCTAAGATGTTATTAAAGACTTTCATACTAATGATTTGTCTATTATGTATTTTGCAATTTGTACGGCATTGGTGGCAGCGCCTTTCCTGATGTTGTCGGAGCATAACCAAAGATTCAGACCGTTTTCTGTGCTGAAATCGCGTCTTATTCTGCCGACGAAGACTTCATCTTTGTCATAAGCTGTGACAGGCATAGGATAAAGACATTCTGTCGGGTCGTCGCAAATAACAATGCCGGGCATGGCTTTTAATGTCGCAATGGCGTCTTCAAGGTCATATGGCTGCTCAAACTCTATGTTGACGGATTCGGAATGTCCTCCGTAAACAGGAACTCTCACCACTGTTGCTGTTACGGCAATGTCGGAATGCAATATCTTGTTTGTTTCGAAAATTAGTTTATCTTCTTCAGTCGTATATCCGTTATCTAAAAAAGACCCGCCTTGAGGAATGACATTTTCATGTATTTGATGAGGATAGGCAGGGTTGTCATAATGTTCGCCTCTTTGCTCGCAGTGTAACTGTTCCAATCCTTTCATACCGCTGCCGCTGACAGACTGATATGTTGATACCACAGTACGGCGTATGCCATAACGTCTGTGCAATGGAGCCAAAGCCATAACGAGAGCTATTGTCGAACAGTTGGGATTTGCAATGATACGGGTGTCGGCATTGATGTCGTCAGCATTTATTTCCGGCACTACAAGCGGAATGTCGTTGTCTCTGCGCCATGCCGAGCTGTTGTCTATTACAAAGGTGCCCTTGGCTGCAAATACAGGTGCATAAAGCAATGATGCTTCAGCACCGGCTGAAAAAATGGCAATGTCAGGCTTGTTGTCAATGGCTTCTTCTACAGAGACGAGACTGATGGCATCTCCTTTGAAATGTACTTTTTTGCCAATGGAACGCTTAGATGCAGCGACGATGAGCCTGTCGGCATTAATGCCTTGCTCTTCCAACACTCGTAACATCTTTTGTCCTACTAATCCAGTCGCTCCTATTACTGCAATCTTCATTTTTTAAATTGTTTATATAATCAATTTATTAACAGATATATATACAAAATATTGCTGTCTTGTACAGATAGATTTCCGTTAGCAAAGTTACGACAAATTCAGTAATATATTTGATTAGCTCGTAAAATTCTTACAAGATGGTTGTTTTTGGTTTTTTCTGTAATTTCTCATTATAATATTCTATGTGGAATCATAAAAAATATTACGTGTCTGATAATTTAAAATGGTTACTCCAAAAGTCAAATGTCTTGCAATTCGATTTTGAATTATGAATAATCGATTTTTTTGTAATTTCATGAAAAATCAAGAAGTATAAGAATCAGGATTGACGTTATTTACAATGTCATTTTTTAGTTAAATTAAGATAAGATATAAGTAAAATCTTACCTGACAAAGATGTTTTCTGGTTCGACAATTTATAAAAATACAGTGCTTGCTGTCATGTTTCATTTTATTTTTATTTTAAGGATGAAATGTTGAAAAAACAAGTAAATGTATCCTGAATGTATCCTAAAATTATAATTATGTATCCTAAATGTATCCTTTTTTATAGTTCAGACAAATAGTATGTTGACTGAAAAAAATGATATGGGAACAGAATATGCCTTAAAAAACGGATGAAAATCCATGTTTTTTTCATGGCTGTTCTGTAAAAGTTTGAGAAATCGTTTTTGTTCGTTAAAAACGTTATATGCAATCTTATAAAAGATAAACGCATGATACACGAAATATCATATTGTCAACATTTTATTGAGACGTCAAATAGTGCTGACTCTGCATGAAAAATACCATTTGATTTGCAAAAATTATAATAAATTGGTTATCAAGATATAATACAAACCCTCATCTTGGTTTATAAGCATATAAGTTTGATTATCAAGATATTATAAAGAACATAAATATTTTACTTGCAGTAATGATTTTTTAACAAATAATGTCCTTTTATGCTAATAAAAATATTATGTATCGCTTGAAAGTTAAATAAAGTTAAAAAACAAATTATTAAAGTGATTTACAGTATTTTTACATGCTTGAATACAAAATTTGTATCATTTGTAATTTGATAACCCAAATCGAAATATTTATGAAAACTTACTTTATTTGTTTGTTGTCGTTATGTATTGTATTTAAGACGATTCAAATATACGGACAGACTGTCGATGATTTCAGCGATGGCGACTTTACCGATAATCCTTCATGGCATGGCACTGATTCTGTTTTTATTGTCAATGACAAATATCAATTACAGACCAATGGCAAAGTAGCCGGTGTGGCATGGTTGTCGGTGTCGTACATGCCGAGCGATACTTTGGAATGGCGTTTTATGATTAGCGAGAAATTCGCACCTTCTTCCAAAAATTTTTGTGATGTCTTTTTGGGTTCCGACAATTCGGAACTTGTTATGGCAAAACAGGCATATTTTTTGCGCTTGGGGGAGGCGGGAAGCGATGATGTAGTGGATTTGATGAAATTGGAGAATGGCGAAACAAGCAGCATTTGTCGTGGAACAGATACTTTCATTTCCTCTTCTTTTACAGCGTACTTTAAGATACGTCGTTATCCCGACGGGCGTTGGGAGGTGATGGTGGACAAAACGGGTAGTGGAACTTATCATCTTGAGACACAAGGTATTGACAACTCTTTTCTTCCTGTCGGATATTTTGGATTGGTAGCGACTTATACGGCAAGCAATGCAAAAAAATTTTTTTTCGATGACCTATATATCGGCGAACCTGTCATGGATACCGAACCTCCCGTCCTCGTCTCAGCCAACGTCATTGACAATCATAATGTTTCCCTCGCGTTCAACGAATGTCTCGACGCTTCTTCCTCTTTGGACGTTACCAATTATCTCGTCTCTGACTTTGGATATCCGGATAGTGTAATATTATGTGAAGACTGTTCCATTATATGTCTTTCTTTTGGCAATGCCTTCCAGAATGATGTATTATATGAATTGACAATAAAAAAGGTGTCGGATGTTGAAGGTAATACCGCATTTGACTTGCATTGTAGTTTTGTGATACATCGTAACACCGAGAATGACGTGGTGATTAACGAGATAATGGCTGACCCTGAGCCTTCTGTGGAATTGCATTGGGAATATTTGGAGTTGTATAATACTACCGTATTGCCGCTGAACATATCAGGCTGGACTTTAGTTGTTGGGGCTACAGAACACAAGATTTTGAATGGCATAGTGATAGAACCGTATAATTATGTGCTTTTGTGTCATGAAAATGCTGTTGAAGAGATGTCGCAATACGGGCAATGTTGCGGATTATCAGGTTTCCAAATTGCGAACGGTGGTACCAATGTGGTGCTGTTGGATGATAATTACAATGTTATTTCTTCTGTGACTTTCGACATTAGTTGGTATAGAGATTCCGACAAGGCAGAAGGTGGCTGGGCTTTGGAACAGATTGACCCTTTGCATCCATGCGCCGGACGTGAGAATTGGCAGGAAAGTCATGATAAACGAGGAGGAACACCCTGTATGCTGAATTCTGTTGATGAATCTAATATATTGGAGCCTCGTGTGGATTATGTCAATGTGTTGTATGACAATATTGTAGAAGTCTATTTCACACATAAAATGGATGGGGTCACACTTTCCGATACTGAGAATTATTATATAGATGAATTGAAGACGAATCCTGTTTCCTGTCTGTTGTTGCCTGCCAAAAACAATTATGTCGAGTTGATTCTTGAACAACCTCTCGAAACAGGTATGATATATCATCTCGTTTTAAAAAATATAGTGAATTGCAGTGGGGTGCCTCTATCTGAAGATTGCGTGATTTCTTTTGGAATGACACAAGATGTTGAACCGGGAGATGTTTTGATTAATGAAGTTTTGTTTAATCCCGTTGAACCGGGAGTTGATTACGTGGAATTATATAATAATTCTGATAAGATATTGGATATTAACAGGTTAAGACTTGGTTCCGTTAAGATGTCCTTTCCTAATCCTCCTGATACTACACTGGTGGAATTATGCTCTGAACGACGTCCGTTGTTGCCTTGTGAATATCTTTTGCTGTCGCAAAATGGACGTATTGTTGGAGAACAATATAATACCGGAACAGACAACTTTCTGGATATGAAACGTTTTCCTTCTTACAACAACGACAGTGGTACTGTCTTGTTGATGGCATCTGACGGGAGTATGATAGATGTCATGCGTTATAACGACAAGATGCACTATCCCTTACTTGCAGTCACCAAAGGGGTGTCTTTGGAACGTATATCTTTTGATAAAGGTTCTTTGGATATAGATAATTGGCATTCTGCTGCTTTCAATGTAAATTATGGTACACCGGGTTATCGTAATTCTGTCATGACACAGGATATTACAGAAACGAATGTTGTTACTGTTGAACCGGAGATTTTTTCTCCCGATGGTGATGGTTATGATGAAACAGCCGGTATCTTTTTGACAGTGAAAGATACCGGCTGTACATTAAAGATAAATATCCTGGATTCATACGGACGACATGTAAGAAAACTTTCCGACAATGTTATGATATCGTCTGAAGCTTCATTTTTCTGGGACGGACTCGATGATGATAGAAATCGTGTCTCTCCGGGCATTTATATAATTCTCACTGAGTTGTTCAACATGAGTGGCGAGGTGAGAAGATATAAAAATGCAGTCGTCATCGCAACAAAATGATTACAATTTATATGTAACGCCTAACGAGAAAAATGTCAGACCATATCCTGCTTCAGCAACAACACCGAAATTTGGTGTGAAGTAATACCGTGCGCCTATGAATAATGAATAAGCAAATGCAGCAGATGTGTATTTGTTTGTTTTGACAGTATTTGTATTGTCTGTGTAAGTCTTCTTTTCAGAATTTGAATACACTCCAAGCATTAACCCGGCGTATGTATCTAAATTGTCAACGAAGTTGTAATGAAACAAACCTCTTGCACCGAAAACCCAACGAGTATAAAGATCTTTTATTTTGACATCATAATCATTCCAATGTACGTGTTTATATCTGCCAACTCCAACATAAGCACCTACTCCTATTGCACTGTTGGCGTCAAACAGGTTGTCAACAATACAATATTCACCGGAAATTGCAATTGGTGGAAGACCTATGGAATAATTGGTCAAGCTTCCAAAACCAATGGTTCCGTTAAGTACGATATCTCCTTTTGAAAATACTTGTGCATTGGTTGTAAACCCTATTAAACAACACAACACTGTTAAAATAATACTGATACGTCTCATTTGTTTGTTTTTTAGATTTATAATTTAGGACAAAGATACATAAAAAATCGACTTGCTGATTGAATAAACAATAAATTTGGGAAATAAGTTGTCCACATTTTGTTTTTGGCGTTTTAAATTTTGTTAAGTTTTGATTTTGCAATCATATTTCTCATGAATTCATAAATAAAAAATATTATGCAGACGTATTGTTTTTCCTTGTATTCATTCTGATATAATCTTTCAATGAATGGATTTGATAGTTATTATTTGTTTTAAAAATGAAATGATTATCAAATGTTTATATATAGTATGGATTTATTGTAATTAATCATTGGACAAAAGTGAAACAGAAAAGGAATGACATTAAAAAAAAGTTTTAATTTTGCTTTTCAAATATTTGTGCGTATGGCTAATATTTTCGGTTCTATAGTAAAGACGGTTTATACGGTTGGAAGTATTCCTATTGAGTTCAAACAGAAACGTTTGGACCCAATAAATGCTCAGGAGAAAGAATTAAAAAGATTGCTGAGAAAAGCTTCTCTCACTGCTTTTGGTACTTATTATAATTTCGATGCCATTTTGAATTCTGACAGTCTTTTTGATGCTTTCAGAACAAATGTTCCTGTTCATGATTACAATAGCATGTACAGGGAATGGTGGTTTAGAGAACTTAATGGTGAAGCCAATGTCACATGGCCGGGAGTCGTAAAATATTTTGCCCTTAGTTCCGGCACTTCGGAGGCATCGAGCAAGTTTATCCCTGTCACCAATAATATGCTTAGATCTATTAAGAGAGCGAGTATCAGACAATTGATTTGTGCCACACGTTATGATTTTCCTCCTGATTTTTGGGATAAAGGTATATTGATGATAGGAGGCAGTACACATCTTCAGTATAACGGAACATACTATTCAGGAGATTTGTCCGGTATTTCTGCTGCCAATCTTCCGTTTTGGTTTCAATATTTTTATAAACCAGGACGTAAAATATCGAAGACTGTAGATTGGAATGACAAACTTAATGAGATGGTGAAAAACGCTCCCAAATGGGATATTGGAGTTATTGTCGGCGTTCCTGCCTGGGTTCAAATTCTTCTCGAACGTATTGTCAAAGAATATAATTTGAATACTATACATGATTTATGGCCATCTCTTGCGGCCTATGTTCATAGCGGAGTGGCTTTTGGTCCTTATGAAAACAGTTTTAAAAAACTCTTTGGCAAACCTGTTGTATATAGCGAGAGTTATCTTGCCTCGGAAGGTTATATAGCTTATCAAATAGATCTTAACAAACGTATCATGCAACTGATAATGGATAATGGCATATATTATGAGTTCGTTCCATTTGATGATAATAATTTCGATAGCGAAGGTAATATAAAACGAGATTGTAAAACATTGACTATAAATGAGGTAGAAGAAAAAGTCGGATATGCCATTCTTGTCTCTACCAATGCCGGCTCATGGCGTTATATGATTGGCGATGTGATAGAGTTTGTCAATAAACAACGGTGCGAGATAATGATAAAAGGTCGCACAAAGCATTTCCTTAGTCTTGTTGGTGAACATCTCTCACAAGATAATATGAATCAGGCAATAGATCATGTTTCTAATGTTATGAAATTGGATATCAATGAGTTTACTGTTGCAGGAATACACTATGAGAATAGATTTGCCCATCATTGGTATATCGGTTGCGATGAACCTGTAGATAAAGATAAAATATTGAATATGATAGATGAGCATCTGAAACGTATTAACGATGACTATAGAGTGGAACGTATGGAATCCATTAATGAGTTGTTTATAGATGTCTTGCCTACGCATGTGTTTTATGATTTCATGGAAAAAATGGGCAAAATAGGAGGTGCCACCAAGTTTCCACGTGTGTTGAAAGGTGCTCGTTATGATGAATGGGTTGCTTTTATCTCTAATTATACAAAGCAATGATTATATTAAAAGGTGTTTTGATGGGTCTTACCCTCGCTTTGGTGTTCGGTTTCGGTCCAGGTTTCTTTTCTTTGATACAGACAAGTATCAACAGAGGATTCAAATCCGCTCTTCTTCTTGATTTGGGTATAGTGCTTAATGATGTCATGATTGTCGCTCTTATGTTGATGAGTTCTATACAAGTACATTTGAATAATGATAAGCGTATGGTTTATGCCGGTATCAGTGCCGGTATCATACTTATAATTTTTGGCATTTTTACTTATAACTTGTCACCAAGTAATATTGTTAAGAGATCTGAATCTACTAACGAAAGTATCAATGAGTTAGAGAAAAAATACAAGTCCCCCAAATGGTATATTTATGTAGGCAAGGGCTTTGTCATGAATATCTTCAATCCTTTCGTCTGGATATTTTGGATGACATGTGTTGCCACTGCTTCGGGACAATATAATGGTAATATTTATTGTTTGGTGAAGTTTTTCATAGGTGTTTTCGGTACTGTGATAATATTTGATATATTGAAAGCCGCCGGCGCATATTCATTGAAGAAATTTTTTACAGAAAAGATGATGACTGTATTAAACAAAATAATAGGATTGATTATAGGACTATGTGGTATAGTGCTGATAATAAAAGTCTTATTTTTCTGATGAGAGGTCTGTAAAACCGTCGAATTTAATATCTTTCACATTGAGTTGCAATGACGTCTTACCCTGCCAAAAATTCTCTTCTATGTAATAACAGATGGCAAAAGGTTCTAATGAATGAATTCTGTTGAAAAGTTCTCCTTTTTGGAAAGCAATACCAGAAAAACATTGTTCTTCATAACCGTATTGTTTTACACATAATTTAAGATGTTTATGATTTCCTACGGCACGTGAATAACCTGTATCTATGACGTTTGTGGTAAGAAACACCGGTGAAGGATTGCCGGGACCGAAAGGTGCGAACTGTTTTAGGATGCGTACAAATTTTGGGTTTATGTCACGGAAGTCTATCTTAATGTCAACATTGAGTTCCGGGACGAGTTCTTCATCATTGATATGTTCCGAAACATATTTCTCAAAGCGTTCCGAGAAGGCCTGAAGGTTTTCCGGTTTGAGCGACAATCCGGCAGCATATTTGTGACCGCCGAAATGTTCAAGCAAATCGGAACAGTCGTCTATTGCATCATAGATATCGAAATTCTTGATAGAACGGGCTGACCCGGTGATGAGGTTGTTGGAACGTGTCAACACTATGGTAGGTCTGTAGTAAGTATCGGTAAGACGTGAAGCGACAATGCCAATGACGCCTTTATGCCAGTTCTCATTGAAGATAACCGTGCTTTTGGCATTTTTTAATGTCTCGTCGGATTCAATCATCTTGAGTGCTTCTTCAGTGATCTTGTTGTCAAATTCACGCCGTTTGGCATTGAGGTCGTTGATGGAGTCGGCTAATTTGTTGGCATGTTCTTTGTTGTTAGCGAGAAGCAGCCGCACCGAGTCGCTTGCCTTTTCAATACGTCCTGCCGCATTGATGCGAGGTCCGATGAGAAATACCAAGTCACTTATAGTCAGTTCTCTTTCAAGTACGCAATTCTCTTCCATGTCTTCTGAAGACAATTCGTTGCGTCGGTGTATGTTGGCATGTTGCAGTACAGCCTCTATGCCCGGACGTGGATTACTGTTCAATAAACGAAGACCATAGTAGGCGAGGACTCGATTTTCTCCGGTTATCGGTACAATGTCGGCAGCAATGCTTATAGCTACCAAATCCAATAACTCGTATGTCTCTTCTATAGGTCTTCCCATACTCTTTGCTAAGGCAGTAACTAATTTGAATCCTACGCCGCAACCGGATAATTCTTTATATGGATATTGACAGTCGATACGTTTTGAATCTAATACTGCAACAGCATCAGGTATTTTATCTCCGGGACGATGATGATCACAAATTATGAAATCCACGTTGCGACTGTTGGCGTATTCAATTCTTTCGACAGCCTTAATGCCACAATCCAACACTATCACTAATTGAAACCCGTTGTCAGCAGCATAGTCAATACCTTTATAAGATATGCCATACCCTTCTTCATATCGATCCGGTATGTAAAATGCAATTTTTTTCTTATTACAGAAATTTTTTAAATATGTGTATATCAATGCTACTGCCGTTGTACCGTCAACGTCGTAATCACCATAAATGAGTATTTTCTCATTATTGTCTATTGCTTTTTTGATACGACTTACAGCTTTGTCCATATCTTTCATCAGGAAAGGGTCATGAAGATGTGATAATGACGGTCTGAAAAAATTTTTCGCTTTTTCAAATGAGGTAATACCGCGTTGTACAAGCAAAGTCGCAAGATTATTGTCTATGCCTAATACATCAGACAAATCTTTAACAACTTGTTTATCAACATCTTTTGCTATAAGCCAGCGCGTTTCCACTCTTTCAATTTTTAACTTGTAAAAATACAAAATTTTGAATAAAAATCCATATTTTTTTGCACATTGAGAAAAATAATACTAAATTATTCTTTTACAGTATTTTAAAAGTGTTTTTGTAATTTCTACTTTCGTTTTGATAGTTTTATGAGAAGATTTTTTCTTTTTTCGTGTTTAAAAAATATAAAAAAACACGAGTCAAACCTTGACAGGTTAACGGAATTTTGTTAAAATTGCAGAATTAAATTCTTAAATTAATAGTCCATTGAAAAAAATTGTAAATTGTTTAATTTCAGTATATTATAAAACTGACCTTGATAAGATTGTAGCATTGCTCAAACAAAATGAAGTGCAAATCTATGCTACAGGGGGAACTTTTGACTTTGTCAAAAAAATCGATGACAGTGTAAAATCAATAGAATCGTTAACGGGATATCCTTCAATATTGGGTGGTCGTGTCAAGACATTACACCCCAAGGTGTTTGGCGGCATACTCGGTCGTATGGATAACCCGAATGATATCAATGAGATGCAACATTATGAAATTCCTCCTTTCGATCTCGTCATAGTTGACCTCTATCCTTTTGAAGAAACAGTGAAAAATACTGTCGTTGAATCCGAGATAATAGAAAAAATAGATATTGGCGGTATTTCTTTGATAAGAGCCGGAGCAAAAAATTTTAAAGACGTTCTTATTGTCCCGTCTTCGAAGTATTATGGCGAATTTATCGATATTTACCAACAACAAAATGGTTGTACTTCCTTAGAAGACAGACAGAGATTCGCCAAATATGCCTTCGCAACGAGTTCTTATTACGATGGTATGATTTATGATTGGTTTTCAAGAAATTGCGATGACAAGGCTCTTAATATTCATATTGAGAAACACCAACAGTTGCGTTATGGAGAAAATCCTCATCAAAAAGCAGCCTTCTATGGCGATTTGAATGAGGTGTTCGACAAGTTACATGGTAAAGATTTGTCATACAACAACTTGCTCGACCTCGATGCCGGTATAAATCTTATCAATGAATTTGATGAGCCTACTTTCGCCATTTTAAAACATAATAATCCTTGTGGCATAGCTTCTCGTCCTACTGTTTATGAAGCATATCAGGATGCTTTAAGCGGCGACCCGGTGTCGGCTTTCGGTGGTGTCTTTGTATGCAACAGACCTGTAGATGCACAAACTGCTGAGGCTATCAGCAAAATATTCTTCGAGGTGATAGTAGCTCCGGATTATGAGGAAAAAGCTCTCGATTTTTTGTTTTCTAAAGTCAACAGGATAGTCCTGAAACTTAAATCTTCAAAGTTTCCATCGAAATTGATGAAATCCTCACTTAATGGAATACTTGTTCAGGACCGTGATTTGCATGTGGAGTCACAGGAAGACTTTAAGGCTGTGACAGTAAAAACAATAGATGATAAAAATGATATTGAAGACATTATTTTTGCAAATAAGATTGTAAAACACAGCCGTTCTAATGCCATAGTATTGGCAAAAAACAAACAGTTGTTAGCTTCTGGCATTGGTCAGACATCTCGTGTAGATTCCTTAAAACAGGCTATCGACAAGGCTAAAAGTTTTAACTTCGATTTAAAGAATGCAGTGATGGCTTCAGATGCCTTTTTCCCATTTTCAGATTGCATAAGTTTAGCTTATAAGGAAGGCATAAATGTTGTCATTCAGCCCGGTGGCTCTATACGTGATAAAGAGTCCATAGATTTTTGCAACGAACATGATATCGCAATGGTGTTTACCGGATATCGTCATTTTAAACATTAAAATAATTATTTAATATGGGTCTGTTCTCAATTTTTAATAAAGAGTTGGCTATTGATTTGGGGACTGCTAATACTATTATCATTTATAATGATAAAGTAGTAGTCGATGAACCTTCGATAGTCGCTATCCATCGCGATACGCAGCAAATCATGGCTGTAGGAAAAAGAGCTATGATGATGCATGGAAAGACACACGAAAATATCAAGACTATCAGGCCTTTGCGTGATGGTGTCATTGCCGATTTCCAAGCGGCTGAATATATGCTCAGAGAGATGATAAAAATGATTAATTTTCATAATTCCATCTTCCCTCCGGCACTTAAAATGGTAATATGTATTCCTTCCGGCATTACAGAGGTGGAGGAACGTGCTGTTAAGGATTCCGCAGAACAAGCAGGTGCCAAAGAAGTGCGTCTTATCCATGAACCTATGGCTGCTGCTATCGGTATTGGTATTGACGTTCTCGAACCTATGGGCAATATGATTGTCGATATAGGTGGTGGTACAAGTGAGATAGCTGTAATAGCACTCGGCGGTATAGTGACAAACAAATCTATACGTATTGCCGGCGATGACTTCACCGACGAGATAGTGGAGTATATGCGTAAACAACATAATATCAATGTAGGTGAACGTACTGCTGAACTCATAAAAATAGAGGTGGGTGCCGCTTTGACAGAACTCGATAATCCACCGGATGAATATGCAGTGCATGGTCGCGATATGTTGACGGGCATCCCTAAGGAGATAAAAGTAAACTATTCCGAAATAGCTCATTGTCTTGATAAAAGCATATCCAAAATAGAAGCAGCAGTGCTTAGTACACTTGAACAAACACCACCGGAACTTTCTGCCGATATTTATCGTACAGGTATTTATCTTACAGGTGGTGGCGCTTTGTTGAGAGGTCTCGACAAACGTCTTCATTCAAAAACACAACTGCCAATACATGTGGCGGAAGACCCTCTTCGCGCAGTGGCACGCGGTACAGGTATCGCCCTTAAGAATTTCGATAAGTTTCCATTCTTGATCAAGTAGTCTCGATGGCATAATGTTCAATATTCTTAAGTTTTTAAAAAGATATAACCCTATCTTATTGTTCGTGATATTGGAGGTGTTGTCTATTATTATGATAGTCAATAGTCAACCATATCATAAACGTAAAATGGTCAATGTGTCGAATGAAATGTCCGGTAAATTGTTTGAACTTACGTCTCAGTGTAATGCTTATTTTCATCTTAAAGAGGAAAACGACAGACTTTCTACCACTAATGCCATGCTTATGAATATGTTGAGTGCTGCCAATATGGCCAATGATTCTGTAACTACAGTATTGGGAAATGGCATGCAACTGTCGGACTCGTTGTCACGAAATTCTTTTTATTGTTTTATTCCGGCTCACGTTATTGACAATGACATCTATAACATCCATAATTATATTCTCCTTGATAAAGGCAGCAAGGATGGTATAGAAATAGATATGGGTGTCATTTCTGATCACGGTATAGTAGGTACCGTGTCTAATGTGAGTAGAAATTATTCTTCTGTGATAAGTGTTCTGAATCCATATACTGTGGTAAGTGCTATGTTTAAAGATAATAAGCACCTTGCTAATGTCAAATGGGACAATATGGATTATCGTTTCGGCGTTGTTGAAGATATACCTTCGCATCTTGTTATCAATAAGGGTGATACTTTGTTGACAAGCGGTTTTTCCGGTTCCTATCCTCCTGATGTAATGATAGGAGAGGTAGAAAATATCTTGCCTTCTGATAATGAAGATTTTACAAGGGCAAGGATTCGTTTTTTCACTAATTTCAGCACTTTGCGCAATGTTTATATCGTGAAAAATAACTTTAAACAGGAATTGGATTCGTTAAAAATACACTGATAGCCATGTATAATAAACTTTTTGCCGATATAATGCGTTTTGTTGCACTGATACTGTTTCAGTTGTTTATTGTGGATAATATACGTCTTGGCTATTATATTCATCCTGTTGTTTATATTTTGTTCATCCTGTTGATGCCGTATAATGCTCAACGGTGGCAGGTTATGCTCGCTGCTTTTGGTATGGGCATGATAATAGACTTTTTTTCCGGCACTCCGGGACTTAATGCCGCGGCAGCCGTCGCTACTTCTTATGTGCGCCATTTTGTTATCGTTATCATGACAAGAAAATCAGATTTGGAAGAAAAATATAACCCTTCACTTGTTGAAATGGGCTTTACATGGTTTTTTACATATTCTTCTATTCTGTTGTGCGTTTATAACCTTGTGTATTTTATGCTTGAGGCATTCTCATTTAAACTGTTGAATATAATATTGTTACAGACATTGTTAAGTACATTGTCTTCAGTAGCACTGATATTGTTGATAATGCTTATTTTTATTCCGAAAAGTAACTTAACATTAAATAAATAAATATGAAAAAGAGATTTTTAATAGTATTATTGGCTGTTGCAGGCCTTGTGTCTTGTTCAAATAACACAAACAGTGTTAAGGTGAACTTGAAAAATGCTGATGATAAAATGGTCTATCTTTATAAATATGAGGGAGAAAACCCCATTGCAATAGACTCTGCAATTGTGGAAAACGGTATGGTCGTTTTTAATGTTGTTAAAGGTGAACAAAATGCCTCTTATTTCTTGTCAGTGAAAGATAATAGAAATAATGTGATGTTGTTTCCTGATAATAATGACATTACTGTCGATGCTGATTTGAAAAACCTTTATGATGCAGAGATTACCGGCTCATTGTTAAATGATTTATACACTGAATTTAATAGTGTCATGAATGAATTTGACAGTGAAATGGAGGATGTTTATAATCTTTATAGAAATGCTTCGGAACAGCTTGATGAAACATTGATGGAAAAATATGAAAAGGAATATGATTCTATCAATGAAAAACAATATGAGTATATGAAAGATTTCCTCAAAAGAAATTCCAATAATGTGGTTGCTCATTATGTATTGTTCAGAAACAGTTATATGTTTGAATTGGATGATTTGAAGGATTTTGTTAAGGATGTTGATAAAGAAACAAAATCTTATTTCTTGGATAAGATTAATGATAAAATAGAGGTGCTTCAACGTGTAGCAATAGGTAATAAATATGTCGATTTTACTATGACCGATGTTGATGGCAATATGGTTTCTCTTTCAGAACTTGTCGGAAAATCCAAATTGTTGCTTGTAGATTTTTGGGCTTCTTGGTGTGGTCCCTGTCGTGCAGAGAATCCTCATGTGGTAGAGACATATAATAAATATCATGAACAAGGTTTCGATGTACTCGGTGTTTCTCTTGACCAAAACAAAGAAAGTTGGATTAAGGCTATTGAAGATGACAACCTTACGTGGAAACATCTTTCCGACCTTCAGGGATGGAACAATGAGGCTTCTAAATTATATGGGGTAAACTCTATACCGAGTAATGTGCTGCTTGACAGTAATGGTATCATTGTGGCTAAGAATCTTAGAGGCGACGACCTCGTTGATAAAGTAAATGAACTGTTGAATAAATGATAGACAGTAATTTTTTATTGATATTTGTTGAAGTGTAATTTTTTATATCTTTGTAAGATAATTGAATGTTGTAAGATGAAAGAAAAAATTGCCGAGATATTGAAAGAAGTCACTGCTTTTCACGCTGAGACAAAAGAGGCTTTGGAAGACTATCGTATCAAGTTTTTAAGTAAGAAAGGCATTATTCCCGGGTTGTTTGCCGACTTTAAACAGGTGGCTCCGGAGATGCGCAAGGAGATAGGCATGTTGCTTAATGAATTGAAAAACAAAGCACAGAATATCTTTGATGAACAACAGAGAAACCTTGATAATCAAATTGATAGCAGTTGTGAGCAAGACCTTACCTTGCCTGTGGATTTTATGAATGGCTCACGTCATCCTCTTTCTTTAGTGAGTGAAGAGATTAATGGTATCTTCGAGAGACTTGGTTTTGTTATCTGTGAGGGTCCTGAGATAGAAGATGATTTTCATGTCTTCTCAGCATTGAATTTTCCTCCGGATCACCCGGCTCGCGATATGCAGGATACTTTTTTCGTGACAAAGAATCCGGATGTGCTGCTTAGGACTCATACTTCAAGTATTCAGGTAAGAGCAATGGAGAAGGAGAAACCGCCAATTCGTATCATAGCTCCCGGTAGAGTGTTCCGTAATGAGGCAATTTCTGCACGTGCACACTGTATCTTTCATCAGATAGAAGGTCTTTATATTGATAAACAGGTCTCTTTTGCCGACCTTAAACAAGTGCTGTATCATTTTGTACAAGAATTTTTTGGTAAAGATACCAAGGTGCGTTTTCGTCCTTCTTATTTCCCGTTTACCGAGACGTCTGCTGAAATGGATATATCATGCAACATTTGTGGTGGAAAAGGTTGCAATATATGTAAACATACCGGTTGGCTCGAGATACTTGGCTGCGGGATGTGCGATCCCAACATCTTAAAAGCATGTGACATTGACCCTGATGAATATATGGGTTATGCTTTCGGTATGGGCGTCGAACGTGCCGCTATGCTGAAATATCAAGTAAACGACCTGCGCTTGTATTTTGAAAACGATGTTCGTTTCCTTCAGCAATTTCAACAGTTTTAATATTAATTTGTTGTTATCGTAAAGTGGATAGGCAGATTGAAAGATTTGTCTTTCCACTTTTATGTTAAAGATTGGGATATTATAATGTAGGAAAATGAAATGATACTAATATATAGTGATACTGTAATAAACTCGTTTCCTCAAAAATAACCATTACTGTTTTTTTACAACAATAAATTTAAACAAATCATCATTATCTTCATCATCATTATAATTATCTTCATCATCATAATCTATCTCAATTTTATCATCTCCATATTTTTTGCCTGACATTATAAAACACTCTTTTAACTCTATATTGTTTAATAATTCTAATGTCAAGGTATCTTTGTTATCGAGTTTATAGACGAATGTTACTTGAGGGATCTCTCGTAATACTTTCAAAATGTAATCGATATTAAGATAATCAATGTTTTTAATGACAAATAAAAAGTCAAATGGCAACTTGAGAGGTATTTTGGTTTTGTCATCATAACTTGTCATGGACATGAGGGAAAATATGGTGTTATTTTTATCTGTAAAATAAAGGTAATAAGGATAATAATTTTTGTCGAATAAAATGTTGTCTTTTCTGCATAGTCTGACATTCAGCAATTTGTTGATATAATATGCAATTTGATAGTCATATAATGATGTGTTTATGACTATGACTGTAATATCGGAATACGATTCTTTAGAATATAATGTATATATGTTTGATTTTTTTTTCATGACACCTCATTTTGAGGATTCATAATATGCCATGTTTTTTCGGCAGCAAGTTGCTCAGCGCCTTTAATAGAATAATCTGATGCGGTGCCAAATTCTTTTTCATCGATAAATACTTGAATGACATACAATTTATCATATCCGTCGCCTTTACAACCAAGTTGTCGGAAGTCAACATGGTGTTTTTCTTTTTGTGCCCATTCAAGAAGACGGCTTTTGAAATTGTTATCGTTTTTTTCAAGGTTTTCAATATCCACGTGAAGACGTATCACTCTGTCAACAAGTACTTTATATGTAAAATCATAACCTCTGTCGAGGAAAAGAGCTCCTGTGAAAGCCTCGAAAGCGTTGCCTCCTATTGAGCGCATTTTGGAATGGCAGTCGTTTGGTTTTACGTAATTTATCATTTTCTCAAAACCGAACTTTTGAGAAAGTTTATTTAATGATGAACGGCTGACTATACGAGAACGCATTTCGGTAAGAAAACCTTCTTGTTTTGTAGGGAACTTCTTGAAAAGGAATTCAGCTACTATGGCACTAAGTATGGCATCACCTAAATATTCAAGACGTTCATTACTTATGGTCAAGCCACTTAATGTTTTGTTGGCTATAGACTTATGTGTAAATGCTAATTGAAATAGTGAAATGTTTTTAGGGTAAAAACCGAAAATGTTGTGTATGAATTTCGCTAAAGCTTTATCGGATCCATTGTGATAACGAAGCAAAGTAATCATCAGACGAATTTTTTAAATAAAATACTTGCATCGTGTCCACCGAAACCGAAAGCATTGCTTAAAGCATAATTGACGGTCCTTTTTTTTGCTTTCCAAAAGGTGAAATCCAGTTTTGGATCTATGTTGTCATCATCTTTAAAGTGATTTATTGTCGGAGGAACTACGTCGTTTTTTACTGCCAACACTGTAGAGATTGCTTCTATGGCGCCGGCTCCTCCGAGAAGATGTCCCGTCATGGATTTACCTGCATTTATTGATATTTTATAGGAATGATCTCCGAAAGTTTTCATTATGGCAAGGACTTCCGAAATGTCGCCTGAAGGTGTTGATGTGCCATGTGTATTGATATGGTCAATCATATTTGGTTTTATGCCACCATCTTGTAAGGCTCTCATCATACAGAGGTATGCGCCGTATCCTTCGTTATGAGGTGCTGTGATATGATAGGCATCGGCAGAACAGCCGCAACCTATTATTTCTCCATAAATTTTGGCACCTCTTGCCGTAGCATGGCCCAGGTCTTCAAGTACAAGGCATCCTGCTCCTTCTCCCATGACAAAACCGTCACGTTCGGCATCGAAAGGTCTTGATGCCGTGTCGTCTTTTCTTGGCGATATAGCTCTCATGGCTTCAAAACTGCCTATTCCTATAGGGCAAATAGCAGATTCTGCACCGCCAACTATCATGACAGGAAATTTGCCGTATTGTATGTAATGAAATCCTTCTATTATGGAATTTGCCGATGATGCACATGCAGACACAATAGCAAAGTTAGGACCTCTGAATCCGTATTTTATAGAGATATGTCCGGCTGTGATGTCAGGAAGCAATTTAGGAATTATAAAAGGACTGAATCGAGGAACACCATCACCTTCACAATGAGACTTGACTTCTTCAAAGAAACTGGTAATGCCGCCTATTCCTGAACTGAAAATAACGCCTACTTCATCGTAATTGGTGTTATTTTTGTTTATTCCGGCATCGGTGATGGCTTCATCAGCAGCAACAATGCCATATTGTGCATATAAATCTAATTTTTTTACTTCTTTTTTGTCAAAATAATTGAATGGATCAAAATTTTTGACTTCGCAGGCAATGTTGGTTTTGAATTTACTGATATCAAAACGCGTAATGGTAGCCGCTCCGTTAACTCCTGAGCACAACGACTCCCAATATTGAGGTACATTGTTCCCTATAGGGGTTAATGCTCCTATTCCGGTTACCACTACACGTTTTACGTCCATGGTTAGGCTTTGTAATTTTCTTCAATATACTTGATTGCATCACCTACTGTGCTAATCTTCTCTGTTTGATCATCTGGAATAGAAACATTGAATTCTTTCTCAAATTCCATGATTAATTCAACAGTGTCGAGTGAATCGGCTCCTAAATCGTTTGTAAAACTTTTTTCCGGAGTAACATCAGCTGCATCTACTCCCAATTTGTCAACGATGATTGACACAACTTTTTCTTTAATTTCTGACATGTTTCCAAATTTTTGTTAATAATACTTCTATCCACTAAAGTAAAAACTTCGACAAAGGTATAACTTTTATTTTAAAGTCGCTATTATTTTTTCCAAAATTTAACCATAATTATAATAAACTTTTGATAATCAATGATAATAAAAAACAGGCTTTTGCGTTATAATTTCTCATAAATCATTTTAAAACATATTTTTTAAAACTTTTTTTGTCGTTTTACCGTTTTTTCTTTACTTTTACGACCATACAATTTTATTATTTTTATTATGAATAACAATAAGAAACTTTTCTTGTTAGATGCGTATGCTTTGATTTATAGAGCTTTTTTTGCTTTAAATAAAAATCCGCGTATCAACTCAAAAGGTATGAATACTTCTGCTATTATGGGTTTTCTTAATACTTTGTATGAAGTCATTAAGACTCAACATCCTACTCATATCGCTGTTGCCTTCGATACAGGTCCTTCCATGCGTTCCGAGAGTTTTGTCGATTATAAGGCTAATAGGGAAGAAATGCCGGATGATATCAGAGCATCTATACCTTATATAAAAAATATTATCTCTGCTTTTAATATTCCTATTTATGCCGTGGAGGGTTACGAAGCTGACGATGTGATAGGTACTCTTGCCAAATTAGCTGAAAAACAAGGTTTTACTACTTATATGATGACTCCGGACAAAGATTTTGGTCAACTTGTATCCGACAATATCTTTATTTATAAACCAGCCAAATTCGGAGAACCTGCCAAAGTACTCGGCGTTAGTGATGTATGCGAGAAATATGGTATCAAATATCCTGCTCAACTTATTGATATTCTTGGACTTTGGGGTGATGCCTCTGATAATATTCCCGGGATACCGGGAATAGGTGAGAAAACTGCTTCCAAACTTGTGGCTGAATATGACTCAATGGAAAATATCATAGCTCATGCCTCGGAACTTAAAGGTAAATTGCGCGAAAATGTAACTAATTTTGCCGAACAAGGACTTATGTCCAAAGCTCTCGCTACTATTGACGTGAATGTCCCTATTGATTTTAAACCTGAGGAGATGTTGCTTCAACAGCCTGATTGGAAGAAACTCTCTCCTATACTCGAGGAACTTGAGTTTAAAACATTTATGAAAAGAATAAAAGAAGACTTGAATTTAACATCTAATGAAACACCGAAACAACAAGACCTTTTTTCTATTCAGGATAATGCAATGACCTTCAGTAATGATTTGTTTTCTTCAGTACAATCAGTTGAATTTCAACCAAATATCACTGATTATCAAATTGTTAATAACAAGTCTTCTTTGTCATCATTATTGTCTTTATTGTCTTCTTCTTCTGTTGTCGCCTTAGATGTGCTTCTTTCTTCCAATGATTTGTATTCGTCTAAAATACTTGCATTGTCATTTTCCATTGAATCCGGCAAGGCATTTGTTCTGCTTTTTGATGATACTTTTGTTTTTAAAGATGTGGTTCAGCAGTTTATTCCTGTGTTTTCCGACGAATCAAAATTGTTGGTTTCATATAACATAAAGTCGGCAGTATCAGTCATGAATAGATATAATATCATGATAAAGAATAAGTTATTCGATACAATGATAGCACATTATCTTATTGAGCCGGAACAGAGACATGATTTTGATTATCTTTCAGAAATATATCTTGGTCATACTCCTATTAATATAGATAATGTCATTAGAAAAAACAAACCTTACGAATTGCAGTTTAATTCAACTGATGATATCTTTCGTTATAGTGGTGAATGTGCCGATATTACATTACAATTGTATAAAAAATTACTTCCGATATTGACGGACAATGAGTTATTGCGATTATTCTATGAGATAGAGATGCCTTTGGTGTCGGTTCTTGCATCTATGGAAGCTAATGGTGTTCGTATAGATATTGAAAATCTGAAACATATAGGAGAGGAGCAGGCTTTGGAGATAGGAAAGATTGAGAATCATATTTTTGAACTTGCAGGTATTAATTTTAACATCTCTTCCCCCAAGCAACTCGGCGATGTATTGTTTGGAAAGTTGTCGATAAAGGCACCGGCTAAAAAGACAAAAAGCGGACAATATCCTACAGGAGAAGAGGTACTGCAGAAAATCATTCACGAACATGAAATAGTGCCTCTTATTTTGGAATACCGTTCTTTGACGAAGTTGAAATCTACTTATGTAGATGCATTGCCTTCCATGGTGAATAAGGAAGATGGTTTGTTACATACATCTTACAATCAAGCTGTTACAGCGACAGGACGTCTTAGTTCCACCAATCCCAATCTGCAGAATATACCTGTCAGGACAGATAAAGGAAAAGAGATACGACGAGCTTTTGTACCGCGTGACGACGATCATATTTTGTTGGCAGCGGATTATTCGCAGATAGAGTTGCGTATTATAACACATCTCAGTGGTGACCCGGCTATGACGGAAGCATTTATTAATAAACTTGATATTCATGCCGATACTGCATCACGTGTGTATCATGTTCCTTTGAATGAGGTGACAAAGGAAATGCGTCGTAATGCCAAGATGGTCAATTTTGGCATAATTTACGGCATCTCGGCTTTTGGTCTTGCTGAACGTCTCGGCATCTCCCGGTCCGAGGCATCCGTTATCATCAAAAAGTATTTTGAAGAATATGCCGGGATACGTGAATATATCGACAAGTCTATAGCCTTTGCAAAACAACATGGTTATGTGGAGACCATGCTCGGACGCCGTCGTTATTTGCGCGATATCAATGCCTCAAACAGTGCTGTGCGGGCTTTTGCCGAGCGTAACGCCATCAATGCACCTATACAAGGCAGCTCGGCCGATATGATAAAAATAGCTATGATAGATATCTATAATGAACTTAAAGCCCACGAGATGAAGTC
Source organism: Candidatus Limimorpha avicola (assembly GCF_056978975.1). Lineage (NCBI taxonomy): Bacteria > Pseudomonadati > Bacteroidota > Bacteroidia > Bacteroidales > Candidatus Limimorpha > Candidatus Limimorpha avicola. The sequence goes on along the minus strand of NZ_DBMCYK010000007.1, from coordinate 105,793 downwards.
TAAAATGATACTTCAGGTTCACGACGAACTCGTCTTTGACGCTTGTGTCGGAGAGTTGGATATGTTAAAGAACATAGTAGTGGATAAAATGACGAATGCTTTGAAACTCAGCATACCTGTCGTCGTTGACATCAATGTGGGAAAAAACTGGCTTGAAGCTCATTAGAATCTTTAATGCCCTGTCGAAAATTTTTTCGACAGGGCTAATTTATTATTAACCAATAATTAATTTTTTATATTTGCAATGAAACGGGCTGCCGTCTCACCTTCTGAAATTAAGATATCACTTTGTGGTTTGTATTCAAAAGGTTCGTATTTTAAGACTTGTGCAGCAAAATACTGATTGTCCTTGCTATATACAACTGACAACTGTACATTGCCTTCAAGTTGTTTTTTGAATTTTTCGAAACTTTTGACATCTTGGTTTTCTAATGAATTTTTCAAACCGTAAAGATCTTCAGAAGCATAAAAAATACGTACTTTTTTTATCACAGAACCACTTGGCTTGTATATCTCGTGTTTTGATTGCCAGATGATCAAATATAATCCAACGCATATCATGATAACTCCTCCAAATATGGATAATGATGATGCCATATTGCCGGATATTAACGATGACAGATAAAATAAAGCGCAACTTGCTATGATTAAAATAATACCTGTTATTAATGATTTTATGTTGCTTTTACTTTCTACCTCAGGAAAACTGTAGGTGTTTATATTTTTTTCTGATAATGTAATATTCATTGTTATTCAATAAGTTATAAGTTAATATTTTTATTTTGATAATATGCCGACATACATCTTTTTTAAAAAGAGATGTCATGAAATATAAAATAATAAAAACTTATCTTATTAAATGATCAAATGCCTCAACATAAAAATGAAAAAATCGTTGACAGAGGCAAAACTTAAAGATTTTAAAGAATAATCAAAACTGAAAGAATCGACATTGGTTAAAGACTGTTTTGGAATAACAGTGTGATTAATATTGTTTTGAAATTTATTGACAGTACTGATAACACGGCATGTAGGTGTAGGGATATTGGTAATTTTCACCGGCATGCTCATAGCTGTTCCGGCATCTTCGAGAATATGCAGTTCAGCAGTGATGTCGTTATGTAACTCATTAAGCGATATTTCATTGGAAATACCATGACAGCCTATCATTTTGATACATAAATAGGCAGCAATTAGAATTACAATATGTGCAAACGACTTTTTAATAATCTCAAATTTTGTGCAAAGTTAATGTTTTTTTCATTTGTATGTTGACAAATTATTTTTTTTAATGAAGATTTATCATAATGATGGATAGTGCTACTTTTTTTCATTTTATTGTTGCTGTCCGATAAACAATTGATTATCAATACAAAACAATGAATAATTTTTTTGCTTGATTTGTTTTTTGCATATAAATTTGATTTTCAAGATATTAAAAAAGAGTTTGAAATTTCCTTGGACAGTAATATTTCATAATAAATTTTCAGTCATTACATTGTCATTACTGTTTTCTTACGATACCGTATTGATTATGATGTTGTGAAAATGTTGACCATGATTGAAGTGTTTATTTGGCTATTCATGACGGATTTTATTTTATACCAATGATAAATTTTATGTTCATGTGATTTTATGTGGTTGAAAAAACAGTAACTTTGCATTTGTAAAAACAAGTTTTATTATGCTTGATACTCGTAGAAGAGTATTTTGGAAATTTTGATGTTTTTGGAGGAAAACTACAGAATATCCAAATGTAAAATTTATTATTCTTGTTTAGGTCATTTGCAAGATGAATTATAAAATATACGTATATGGATAATTCTGTTTGTCTCAATTTATAGTTAATTTAAATTTATGATAGCGCCTGAATATTTGTCTAAAGGTTCAAAAATAGCCATAGTAGCTACTGCACGCAAGATTTCTGAAAATGAGATAAGCGATGCTGTACATTATTTGAGAGATATGGGATTTGTCCCTGTTTATGATGAACGTCTTTTTGAGACATGTCATCAGTTTGCCGGCAATGATGTTCATAGAGCTGCTGTATTGCAGGAATATTTGTATGATGATGAAATAGATGCAATTTTGTGTGCAAGAGGCGGGTATGGCACTGTACGTATCATAGACAATGTGGATTTCGGTGCTTTTGCCAATAAACCTAAATGGATAATAGGTTACAGTGATGTTACAGTACTTCATGCAAAGATTCAAAGTCTTGGTTATCAAAGCATTCATGCTACCATGCCTGTCAATTTCAAGGAAAATACATCTTTATCGTGGCAAAGCATGATGCAAATTCTTACGGGGGACAATTTGTGTTATGAGGTTGGCAATAATGAACTTAATAAAAAAGGTTATGTTGAAGGTGAGTTGGTTGGAGGTAATTTGTCGGTGTTGTATTCTCTTCTTGGCTCTGACATTTTCCCGGATACAGATGGCAAGATATTGTTTATTGAAGATTTGGATGAATATCTTTATCATATAGACAGAATGATGATGGCATTGCGTCGTGCCGGCAAATTCAAAGGTCTTGCCGGTCTTGTAGTCGGTGGTTTGACACGTATGCACGATAACGACGTACCTTTTGGAATGACAGTAGAGGAGATAGTGGCTGAAAAAATGAAAGATATTGACATACCTGTGTGTTTCGGAATGCCGTTTGGACATTTGGATGACAACAGAGCTTTGGTGTTGGGTGCTAAATATTCTCTTTCTGTCGATGATGAACATTCATTGTTATGTCGTATCTGTTGATTTGATAATGATACGGTTTATTTTACATGTAACAAAAATGTAACATGAACGAAATACTATCTTAATTTGTTCTGTATTTATTTGCAGACAAATTAAAATAGAAAATAACAATGAAAAAATCTTTGATTATCATTTTGCTGGCATGTATCATCTTGACATCTTGCAACAGTAAAAAAGTAGAATTGTCAGGTGCGGGTGCTACTTTTCCGTTACCTTATTACAATATGGTGTTTAACAACTACAGTGAAGCTACCGGCATCAATGTGTCGTACGGTGGCATTGGCAGTGGCGGCGGTGTCAGAAGTCTTAAAGACAAAATCATAGATTTTGCCGGTACGGATGTGTATCTCACCGATGAAGAAATGAGTAGCATGCCTCCTGTCATTCATGTACCTACATGTCTCGGCGCCGTGGTGTTGTCTTACAACATTCCGGGAGTAAAAGAGCTGAAACTCACTTCAGATATAATTGCAGACATTTATCTTGGCAATATCACTAAATGGAATGATCCGAGAATCGTAGCCATAAATCCTGAAGAAAATCTTCCAGACATGCTCGTTACCCCGGTTTACCGTTCCGATGGCAGTGGCACCACTTTCGTTTTCAGCGATTATATGAATAAAGTCAACGATAATTGGAGTAAAGCTCTTGGGTCAGGCAAATCATTGAAATTCAATACCGGTATAGCTGCAAAAGGTAATCCCGGAGTGGTCGGTACCATTGCCAATATGAAAGGTTCAATAGGTTATATCGGTTCTGAGTATGCTTTTGCAATGAATATTCCGGTGGCTAAGATACAAAATGCAAAAGGACAGTTTGTGTCGCCTTCAAGTAAGAGTATAACAGCTTCGTTGTCAGGTGATATTCCGGATGATTTGCGTTGTACCATTACCAATGCCGATACTGACGGCGCTTATCCCATTAGTTGTCTTACATGGATACTTGTCTATAAAGAGCAAAACTATGCAAACAGAAGTCTTGAAAAGGCACAGGCGACAGCGGATTTACTGCGTTTTGTATTAAATACTGATTCGCAGCAGCTTACGGAGAAAATTCATTATGCTCCTCTGCCGAGCTATATAATTGAAAAAGCTTTGGCAGCCATATCTTCAATGACATATAACAATCAACCTATAAACTGATAAAAGGTTAACAAGTAACATCATTTGACATGTCCGACAAGATATTCAAGAAGTTGTTATTCGTCTCTGCATTAGTGATAATGATAGTATGCGGGGCATTGTTCTACTCTTTGATGAGTGGTTCATTGCCTGCATTTCGGGAGTTGGGATTTTTCCGTTTTATTGTCTCTTCTGAATGGGGCATGAATAGTGATGGCAGCGAGCATTATGGAGCTTTGCCGTTTATAGTTGGCACTCTTATGACTTCCTTCACCGCTTTGCTGTTATGTTTTCCTTTTTCTTTGCCGGTGGCTTTCTTTGTTGGCGAGTATTACAATAATACTATTGTTGCCAAAGTGCTGAGTACTATTGTGGACCTGCTCGCCGGCATACCCTCCATAGTTTATGGGTTGTGGGGTTTTTATGTCATTCGTCCTTTCATGGTGTCATTAGGGTTATCGGAACAAGGTTTTGGCATTTTGACAGCCTCGATAGTGTTGGCAATAATGATAATACCTTATTCAGCTTCTCTCAGTGCTGAGTTTATACGCATGGTGCCGCGTGAGTTGAAAGAAGGAGCATACAGTCTTGGTGCCACACGTGCCGAGATGATACGCCGTGTTATAATGCCTAATGTATCTTCCGGCATGATATCTTCATATATCCTTGCATTGGGAAGAGCTTTGGGAGAGACTATGGCTGTCACCATGTTGATTGGCAATACCAACAATGTACCTCTTTCTTTGTCCGACACTGCCAATACTATGGCTTCTGTGATAGCGAATCAATTTGGTGAAGCCGACGGTCTGAAATTGTCTTCTCTTATTGCCATTGGTCTTATTCTTTTTATCATTACTGCCGTAATAAACTATATCGGACGTCTTATCATTAAAAGACAATCTTTATGAAGTCATATTCTATTCGCATATTGAAAGACAGGTTGCTCAAAACGATGGTGATAATACTTTCCGTATTGACATGCGTGCCGCTTATACTCATCATCGGCAAAGTGTTGTTGAAAGGTTATAGACAAATCAATCTGTCTTTTTTCACAGAAACGACACCGAGTACCTTGGATGCCATGTTGGCGGTGAACAACAATCAACTGATCCCCGGCGGTATTGCCAACGGCATAACAGGTACCATGATGATGGTTCTCATTGCTACAGTTATTGCGGTACCGATAGGTCTTTTGTGCGGCGTATATCTCTCGGAGAATAGAAAGACTCGCTTTGCCGGTATCATACGTTTCTTGACTGAGATATTACAGGGCACACCTTCTATTATCACCGGTATCATCGCCTATATATGGGTCGTGGTGCCCATGCGTTCCTATTCTGCAATAGCAGGTTCCATATCATTGGCAATCATGTTGTTGCCTCTTATCATACGTTCTACCGAGGAGACTCTCAATCTTCTGCCTGAAAGTCTTAAGGAGGCTTCTCTCTCTCTTGGTTCATCATATACCATGATGGTGTTGAAAGTTCTCATTCCTTCAGCTTTTGGCGGCATCTTGACAGGCATCTTGTTGGCTATATCACGTGTGATAGGAGAAACAGCTCCTCTTATGCTTACTGCCTTGGGCGCTTCTGCCATACAGTGGGACCCTGCAAAACCTACTTCGGCAGTGTCTTTACTCATTTGGGAGTTCTATAATGACCCTAACCTCAGCAATATGATATGGAGTGCTTCGCTTTTTCTTTTGATATTGGTCCTTGTCTTAAATCTCACAGCAAAAAAAATAGCTAAAAAATGGAAGATATAATATTAAAGTTTCATAATGTATGTGTATCATATACAGAAGGTAAGAATGCTGTCAACGATGTTAGTGCCGATGTACGCAGAGGATTGATAACATCTATTATGGGACCTTCGGGTTGTGGCAAGAGTACCTTGTTGCGTGCTGTCAACAGGATGCATGAATTGTATCCCGACATTAAGATTACAGGCAGTATAGAACTTGATGGTAAAGATATATTGAAAATGAATCCTATCATGGTGCGTCGTATGGCAGGCATGGTATTTCAGCGTCCTAATCCTTTCCCTACCATGAGTATTTATGAGAATATTCTTGCCGGTTATACTCTTAACGGAATAAGACTCTCACGTGCTGAGAAAGATGAAATTGTAGAAAGTTGTCTTCTCAATGTAGGTCTTTGGGATGAGGTGAAAGACAGTCTTACCAAGAGGGGTTCTTTTCTTTCAGGTGGGCAACAACAGCGTCTTTGTATTGCCAGAGCGCTTGCTTTGAAACCCGATGTGTTGCTGATGGATGAGCCGACCTCAGCTCTCGACCCTATAGCTACTGCCAAAATAGAGGACCTTCTCGTCCAACTTAAAAAAGAAGTTACTATTGTGATAGTCACTCATAACATGGGCCAGGCAGCACGTATATCGGACTATTCTATGTTTATGTATCTTGGCGAACTTGTTGAATACGACAAGACTCAGAAAATGTTTACCAATCCTAAGGATAAACGTACTGAGGCTTATTTGACAGGAAGATTTGGTTAATTTAATATATTGATTATGAATACTATTATAGATAATTATTTGAAAAATGTAGAGGATAGGCTTAAGGAAATGACAGATGTCATGCTAAAGCAATCTGATTTGGTGAAAAGTCTTTTTGAAGGGCTGTCTGCCGATGATACCATCGATATGATACGTCAAAATGAAAACAAAATAGACAAAATGCAGGTAGAATTACGGGATGATATTATTAATTGTATGGTTCTCAATGCGCCACGTGCCGGTGATTTGCGTCATATAGTGGCTTATTATGATGCTATTGTCGATGTGGAACGTACCGGTGACATATTGTACAGTATCAGTAAAAGAATGCATTATCTTCAAAAACAACATTCTGTGTTTCCTATTTTTAAAACTGATATATTGATGCTTTATGAGATGGCTTATTCCATGATACATAATGCTGTCTTTGCTTTGTTCCACGAAGATGCCGAAATAGCTCGCAATATCATAAACAATGATGAGAAATTAGACGAACAACATCATATATGTAATAAAAAATTGTTTGAATATCAATATAATAAGGGAGAACATCCTTATCTTATAGCCGATATTCTCGATTTGGGCAGAATTATTTACGGCATAGAAAGAATAGGAGATAATGCTACCAATATTGCAGAATCGGCAATTTTTTTGACACAAGGTATAGATATCAAACATCGCGATTCGAAATAATATGTATTTTTACAGACCAACAATACAGTTATGAAAAGAATATTAGTGGTTGATGATGAATATGATTTGTGTGAGATTCTACAATTTAACCTTGAAAATGAAGGATATCAGGTTGATACTGCTCTCTCGGCGGAAGATGCTCTTAAAAAATTGCGTCCGGATCATTCTTTAATGCTTCTCGATGTCATGATGGACGGAATGTCCGGTTATCAATTGGCAAAGAAACTGCGTAATGAAATGCACAATAATATTCCTATTATTTTCCTTACGGCAAAAAATTCTGAAAACGACATGTTGACGGGATTCAGTATAGGCGGAGATGATTATATAGCCAAGCCTTTCTCTGTCAAAGAGGTGCTGGCTCGTGTCAAGGCTGTAATTCGTCGCGTGGAATCTTTGAATACTGACGTGGAGTCTGATGTTATTAATTTTGATGACCTTGTGCTGAATAAGAAACATAAGTCGGTGACAGTAAAAGGGGAGACTGTCAATTTGACAAAGAAAGAATATCTGATATTGCTTATATTACTTGAAAATAAAGGTAATTATCTCGAACGCGATACAATATTGAAAAATGTTTGGGATGATGAGACTTATGTGTTGGAACGTACTGTTGACGTACATGTGGCGCGGCTGCGTAAGAAACTCGGCACCTTAGGTGAACATATCAGCAGCCGCGCCGGTTTTGGTTATTCTTGGATAGACAAATAATGATGTTATGAAATATCAACGTAAACTTTTCCTTTATTTTACTGCAGTATTTGCTGTCTTCGTAGTGATAACTGTTTTTATACAGCTGTCTCGCGAGAAACGTTACAAGACAGAAGAAATGCGTGCTGAATTGTATGCGTATTCCAAAATGATTGATAGCTTTCTGTCACGTGTTTATGATTTTGATTCTGTCGCACTTATGTTACCTGAGGATCTCAGATTCTCTATTATTGATAAGGACGGTAATGTGTTGTTCGACAATGTGTTGGACCCTGACTTTAAAAAGGAAAACCATATAAACAGACCTGAAATAATAGGTGCTTCTGTTCATGGAGACGGTTATGCAATACGTAAATCGGAATCTACGGCATCGGGTTATATATATTATGCTTATTTGTGTAATTCGGGTAATTATATCCGTCTTGCCTTGCCTTATACCTTGTCGATACAAGATGTCATAGGTCCGGAGAATCTTCTAATGTATTCTCTTACTTTGCTTATGATAATAATACTGCTGCTGCTGTTGTATCGTACCGATAAATATGGCAGGACAATGCAGTCTCTGAAAAAATTCGTCTCCAAGGCACAAAACGGTGAACTCGATTACAATAATATCGAATTTCCTGATACCGACTCAGGTATTATAGGTCATGATGTCATAGAGTTATATAAGCAACTCGAAAACAGTAAAAAAGAAATTGAAAACGAGAAAGAACGTAATATCAAAATGAAACAGGACATGACTAATAACATAGCTCATGAATTGAAAACTCCTGTCAGCAGTATCAGAGGTTATCTCGAAAGTCTTAACAATAACCCGGAATTGGATGCCGAAAAAAGACAGCATTTTATAGAACGTGCTTATTATCAGTCACTTCGTCTTACGGAACTTATCAATGATATAGCTTTGATTACAAAACTCGAGGAGGCATCAAAACTCTTCGAAAGAGAAAAGATTAATATTGGAGATATCGCAAATGAGGTGTTTAACGAGATGGAGATGCAGATAAAAGATGCTAATATCGCAGTGCATAATAATTTGCCTTCCAATCTCGATGTCGCCGGCAATCATAATCTTATGTATTCTGTATTTAGAAATCTTACTGAAAATGTCTTGAAATATGCCGGTAACGGGATACAGATTGTCACAACTCTGGAAAATGTAGAAGATACAGAGTATTATCATATTGTTTTTTATGATACCGGCTGTGGCATTGACGATAAATATCTTGAAAAGATTTTTGAACGCTTTGTGCGTATCAACGAAGGAAGAGGTCGCCGTTCGGGCGGTACAGGATTGGGATTATCAATAGTAAAACATGCTGTAAAATATCATGGCGGTACAATTATTGCAGAAAACCGTAAAGAAGGAGGTTTGTTATTCCGTTTTACAATAAAAAGATAATATGTTTACATTGCTGTCATTGAGATGCTATGGTAGAACGTATTTACTATAGCAAAAACCTTACATTCCTATTTGTGTACACTATGATATGACGTCTTCATCACAACCTCATATTTTATCTTTAGAGACGTCATATCATGGCGTCTCTACTATTGTTTTATCCATTTACCGCCTTCTGCCTCTTTTCCTTCACTATAAACTCTCCACAGATACATCCCTTTCGCCCATCCTTCTGTCGGTATCTTCGTGACCTCTTCGGTAATATCCTGTTTATATACCACTTTCCCCATTATGTCATACACTTCTATCCTTCCTTCCGGTAATACCGTCCTGATGTTCAAGATGTTTTCTCCCGGATTGGGATAAGCATATAGATTCGTTTTTGTAGATTCTTCCAATGATAATGTTGTTGAAACAAAATTGGCAACTATATCCACATCTTCATCTAAAATGAAACTGTATGTTTCTTCTGTTGATACTATATTACCGTTCTTTGTCCAATTTACAAATTCATATCCTTGATTCGCTAATGCCGTAACTATGGCCAAATCATCATCACAACCCGGTTCCTGTATCACTGAGACACTGCCCATTGATATGTCATTTGATGTTACATTGAATACAAAAAACAATGATTCCCGATAATTCGTAAACCTGTTCCAAAATTCTGCAGCGGAGTATTCATCTTTCATGCCGCATGGAACATAAATCGGTATTGTATCCGGTATCCCATCAAAAGCATTATTGTCTATCAAAGGTATGTTCATCGATTCAATACTGATGGATTTGACATCTGAATCTAAAATAAAATATTGCTTTATTGTAATATCATCACTAAGTATTGTTACACTTTCAAGATTGTTGCATTCAGAGAATGCTCTGTCTCCCACCGACCTGACAGATTCCGGTATCACTACAGATTCAAGACTGTTACATCTCTGAAATGCACTCGCATCTATGTTTTCTAACGAGTTCTGAAAATTGACATCTGCAAGAGATGAACAACCATAAAATGCACTTATGTTTATACTTTTCAATGAATTCGGGAAATTGACATTTGTGAGAGATGAACAATCTGCAAAAGCACTTCCTGCTATTAGACGTGTATTGTCTCGTATATCGACGACACCAGAGATATCATTTCTTGCATTTAACAGAATATCTTCATAATAAAGAAGGTCTCCATCCCATTTGGTGGAATCCAAATAATAACCGGAATCCAAGAAAGCATTTGAATAAACTTTTTCGATGTTTGCATATATGTTCAGCTCTGTCATGTTTCTGCAATAACGGAAAGCCTCACTGGAAATATATGTAATGGAATTTTCAGCTATTGTCAGAGAATTGAAATTATTACAACCGTAAAAAGCACTGTTCCCCACATACTTTACGGATTGCGGTATATAAAGTTCTCCACTGAAATTATTGTTGGAAAAAGCCTTCTCTCCTATGGAGATGCTTTTTCCTGCATCGGGTAATACTAACTCTCCGGTGAATTGACAAAGCGAAAAAGCCATTGTTCCTATGTTTCTTATTGATTCCGGAAGGGTTAGTGTCCCATCCAAGCCCTGACAGAAAAGAAAAGCCTGATAACCTATTTCTGTTACCGTATTGGGAATCACCAAAGAACCTGTAATATTAGTGCTTGAAAAAGCGGAAGACCCTATTTCTGTTACTGTATAATTTATGCCGTTGTATTCTACATGGGAAGGCAACTCTAATTCTCCGGAGATGATTTCCCCGTCCCATCCCCAGCCGTAATCTGGATATGTGATGGAGACTGTTGCATCCTCTTCGCTTATTATATTGTAATACAGCATTTGCCCTGATGGACATACAGCTGAAAAATCATGTGAATATGACATAAATGCTATATTCACTGTAATGATAAATAAAAGTATTTTCTTCATAATCGTAAATTTTTAAGTTATCTATCTTATAAATAAAAGTATTTTCGTGTACCGGACTTTACCGTAGCAAAGCACTGAAAAAGGTTCGGTGTACCATCAAACAGCCATTCAACTGTTCCATCAAGACCTCGTCCTTGCCTCTTGATGCTGTTTTTCTATATAGCACCTCGATTATCGTCTCCGCAAACGGCGGCACACTTGTTTATTGCGAAGACTTTATCCAATATATCTCAATATGTGTTTCATGACTTGATGTTTTATATTTTGATTACATTATCCTGTAATCTGCTGTCATTTACGTTGTCGTAAACATTACTTCCATAAGTTGTGCAGTTCTCTTTCAGTAATGGATTTATATTTACTAATCTTATTTGCATAACCTTTTTCTTTTTCGATTACGCAAATTTAATGAATATAATATTAAAAAAACAGGATTAAAAAAGCTTTACAAACTTTTTTCAGGACAGTTTTATATTTAAAATGTTGATTATAAATATTATATATATAAAACACGAGGCGTTTTTTACAAACTTTTTTTCGGCTTTTACATGGTCTTACTGTCTGTTTTTGTCATTTTACCACATAATTTCGACCTGTATTTATCTATGCTGTAAACAGAACAATGCATGAAATCGGCTTCTTCCTGTCTCGACAAATCGAAATGTGACAGGATACATATCTTGAACTCCATTTCATTCAAGTCCTGATATTGTGTTTTAATCATGTCTATTCTGCCAGGAAACAATCTGTCAAAAATTGACAACATTGCTTCCCAATGGTCTTGCTCATTGTCGCCGTACAAAAGTTTTTTCAAATTATTTATTACATTCTTATTGGAATCACATAAACTTTCAGAATACATTATCATTAAAAATCTCAACATCAATTCATCCTGTTCTTTCTTTTCATTATATTGCTGAAATTCGTATTCTTTTTGAGTATATTTAATTTTTGCCTCATCTGTTTTTTTCTGAAGTGCCAGCAGTTTTTTATTGATTTCAGCCTCATGCTCTTTCCTTTTCAATATCTTATAAATCATAATCACTACAACCATCAACGCAATTAATAGGAACAGTACAAGCAATGTAATCCATATTTGTCGCTTTAATAGTTTTTTGGCATAGAAATTCTCTTTCTTCTGATAATCATACTTCTGCTGTATCTTGTAAACACTTTGTTCCATACGTTCCTGATATATATTTTCAACCATCTCAGAATATTTCGAGTGATAATAAAATGCAGAATCGTAATTGTCTCTCTGCATCTCATATTCCGACAATATGGAATATATACCTGTCAATAAAGGTTTGTCTTCAATATACTCCAAATCATTCTTCAAAAGATTTATATAATATGTCAACGAATCATTTTGATTCAAAAGATTGTATATCTCAGCAAAATTCAAATTATACTGAGGATATTTCTTCACATCCGGATTCAACTGTAAAGACTGCCTGAGGGTTGACAATGCTTCATCATACATTTGGCATTCTCTGTACAAAACACTCAGATTTTGCAGCAAAATACTTTGGGTTTCACTGTTATCGCTCCGTATTGCACAGTCTATACCTTTTCTATAATAATAGAAAGCACTGTCGTTTTCTTTCATTAAGATGAAACATCTTCCCATGTTTCCATAATATTGGGCCTGTTTCTCAGGTATGGACCTGCATATCTCAGCGGCTTTCTTATAAGATTTCAACGCTTCTCCGTATAAACCATGCGAGTACAACAACGAGCCAATACATTGCTGTATTCTCGCCATTATCAAAGAATCTCCCACGATCGTCGCCGGTTTCATCGCTTCTTTATAGGCCTCCATCGACATCTCGTATTCTCCCCGTTCCTCATACACACATCCGCTGTATAGTGCTGCAAGCGCTTGTTGTCCATAGTCTTTTGTCTTAACAAAATACCGACGTGCTTCGAATACGGCTGTATCCTCACTTATGTCTTTGTAACATTTGTATTTTGCCTGCACCATGGCTGTTTCGTATTCCATGCGGTGTCTCTTGTCGAGTATTCCGGGATGAGACCTTATGGAATCTAAAAACACCAACGCACTGTCCGGAGCAGTCTCCATTATCGCCTGTGCACAGCCGAGCTGTCTTATCGCTTCCCTACGTTGTTTGCAGGAGACCAATGTCATAAGACAGATTACAAGTGCAATAAAGAATATCAATCTTCTCATAAATCTATGATAAGCTGATGCATATTTACAGAATTTTTAAAAAAAGAGCATTAACATAACACTCATTTTATAATTTGTTTAATTGACATCCTTTTTCCATTTATATCCTATGAGACAACACAACAATGATACCCCCAAACCGGCAAACAAAGGATCGAAAGGCGGATTTATGATATTGGAAACAACAAGAGCAACAGTACCGGCTATTATTGAAATGAATATCCATTTATAATTGAACCTTTCCGGCAAAAAGAGAGCCAAGGTCAAAGGAACAAAAGCCGCCGTAGTTCTCAGTCCCATGGAAAGAAAGCCAAGGTCATTGATAAAAGTTCCGGAGAATGATGATGCCGTTATCATGGCAAGAGACAGTATCAACACTATGGTACAACGTGACAGCATGATATTCGACTTTACATCTTTAAAGCGCGATGATAAACGCATGAAGACGTCACGGACTATGATGGTAGCTGCACCGAGTGTCAATCCGGAACCACCTATTATTACGGTGATGAGCAAAACGCCGAGTACTACACCTCCAAGAAATTCAGGCAAATGGTCGGTAATAAAGACAGGGAAAGCCTGTGCCGAGTTGCGCATCACACCTATTCCCTCGGGCAAAGTCAATCCCATCTCGGCAAGTCTTTGCGACTCTTCGGAAGTGACATAGTTGGCTCTCATATACATACCCACCAAGGCACAAGCCACACCAATGGGTATTGTTAACACTGCCGAGAGCATACAAGCCTTGCGCGCCACACTGTCGGTCTTGGCAGCCCATATACCCTGGGCATAACTCTGTGTTGCCAACACCCCGAGAATGACTGATATACATGAGCAAATATCTTTTGAAGCACCTCTTGAAAAGATATTGGTATATCTGTATATTATTTCTTCTTTTGAATTAAAGTCAGTGACAGCAGAGATGTCAGTATCATTCAAAAGATGGATAACAGAATCCATCAAGCCGGAGCAGCCACCGGAGAAGACAAGCACCATGACACCTCCTGCAAGGGCTGAAAGGCTTAACAGTATCAATTTTACAATTCCACCAATGCCGGCACTCCACACTCCGCCGAACACCACATATATCACCATCACTACTGCCGAGAGCAAAGCTGCCGTATGCATATTCACAGGGAACAAAGTCATCAGAAGAGCACCTGCAGACAACACCTGCGCCACAATACTGACAAACATGCCCAAGGAACACAAGACAGAGCCAGTCATCTCAGCCTTTTTACCATATTCTTTGGATATCACTTCCATAAGAGTAGTGCTGCCGCTATATCTTAAAGGTATGGCATATCCTATGCCGAGCACCACGCATCCTAATGCTGCTCCCACAGTGAACCACCATGCCGAAATGCCATAACTGAAAGACAGTTGTGCCGTTCCTATAGTAGATTGACCACCTACCAAAGTGCCCATAATGGTTCCTACCACCACCCACAACCCGGCACGACCTCCTCCCGTGGTGAAGTCTGAAGCGTTCTTAACTTTCTTCACCGACATAATACCAACAAACTCAATCAACAACACTGCCAATACTATTCCTGCAATTTGCCATACGGAAGTTACCATCATCTCTCTCCTTTCGGTCGGCAAAGTAAGTAAAAAAACAAATGAGATGATAAAAAAAGTGCTTTTTATCACACTATGTGAACAAATTGTATCATTATGGTAAAATAATGCGAAAAAATCGCAAAAATCACTTATCTTTGCTTGATTTTATTATTAAAATTAAAAAGATGAGATACGATTTCGACACTATTATAGACAGAACCGGCACGGAGAGTGTGAAATACGATTTAAGAGAATCAGTTTTCGGCAATGCCGAGGTGATACCCATGTGGGTTGCCGACATGGACTTCCCCACTCCGGATTTCATCCGTGAGGCTATCATAAAAAGAGCTGCCACTGATGTTTACGGATATACTTTCCGTGAAGCAGAATACTTCAATTCCATAGCACAATGGATAACACGACGTCATGGCTGGAAGGTACAGAAGGAATGGATATCATTCACTCCGGGCATAGTATGTGCATTTAATTTCGCCGTTATGGGATTGTCAAAGGAAAATGATGAAATAATAATACAACCACCAGTATATCCGCCGTTTTTCAGGGCTGTAGAAGAGCATGGAAGAAAACTCGTACTTAACCCGCTTATAGATACCGATAAAGGATTCAAGATGGATTTTGAACTTTTGGAACGACAGGCAAAGACAGCCAAGATGCTGATACTCAGTAATCCTCATAATCCGGTTGGACGTTGTTGGAATTATGATGAGTTGAAACGTTTAGGTGAGATATGTATGAAAAATGATGTTTTGGTATTCTCCGACGAGATACACTGCGATTTAGTCCTGCCTAATTACAAACATCTGCCGTTTGCCTCTATCAGTCAGGAGTTTGAACAACACAGCATCACTGCCCATGCGGCAAGCAAAACATTCAACTTAGCCGGATTAGCGACCTCGTCGGTGATAATAGCCAATGAGCAATTGCGTAAGCAATATACAGATTTTTTACACAGCACTGAAGCTGACCTCGGCAATATCTTTGGCAAAGTTGCAACCAAGACAGCCATGGAAAAGGGAGAAGAATGGCTTCAACAACTTCTGCATTATGTCAATGACAACATAGATTTTGCTGTAAACTTCATTCACAAGGAGATGCCCAAAATAAGGTTACATCGTCCGGAAGCCACATATATGTTGTGGTTGGATTTCAATGCATACGACTTCGATGACAATGAACTCAACCGTAAGATGATTTTCGAGGCAGGATTAGGACTCAACAAAGGCCATGAATTTGGAGTACAAGGTCTCAAATGTCTGAGAATGAATCTCGCCTGCCCTCGAAGTATTATAGCAAAAGCATTGGAACAAATGAAAGAAGTATTTGGATAAAATAGTTGTATCAATACAATATAGGATAGTGAAACGAACCGCCTCCAAAATGGCAAAGCTAACATTTTGGAGGCGGTTTTACATGAAATATACATTGTAGTTTCATCATTGTCAAGGTGAAATTATCATCGGATTTCATTGGAATACGACAGATTATTATAATTTTCAAAACATCATAAATAAACTCGAAAATTTGCCTGACAATAATGTTAGAATCTATGATTATCAATCACCTCATAACCGATTTCAGTCGTTTACGACAACAATTAACGATAAATAATTTCTAAGAATCAAATTAGTGACGACAAAAAGTTCGGAAATGCCGAACTTTTAACGAAACGAATAAAAACCAATGATATTAACTCTCTTTTGTGGGGGAGGGTGGACTCGAACCACCGAACTCATCCGAGGACAGATTTACAGTCTGTTGCAATTGCCACTATGCGACTCCCCCCCGCTTTGCCGAGAACAAACATCCCGACAGATTATTAACACTTAAATTCAAATTATGGTTATTTAAGACCAAATTTCTTAAAAAACTCTAAAAAACCTTATAAGAACCACATTAAAAAAACGCTGTTCGCAGCATTAAATTAACAGCGTAAAATTACGGTTTTAATTTATAATTCCAACATTTTTATCAAAAAAAAATGACCATTCTCACACTTTGATTTTCAACAGCATCACAGAAAAGACAAAGAAAACTGTCATTTTTTTCACTTGTAATGTCTCTATTTTTTACTCCTTTTCGATTCCAAAAACAATAAAACATTATTTCGATACAACAAAACATGTCATGGAGAGTCATCATCATTTTCGGGATGATAAATGACGGATTTCTCTGTCATGGAAGCGGCATAAAAATATCCTACCGCCATATTTTCCGGCATAATGTTGGTAGTTACATTATAAGGCAGGCCCATCATTGGATTAGTGCCGGAATTAGAAAGAATATCAGAAATATACAAAGCAAAGCCTTCAGGAATACAATAAAGTCGCAGTGTCACTTCATCACCATCGTGCAGATATTCGGTACTGTCAGGACGACTTTGATCGAGTGAATAAACCGGAAACTCTCCGGCCAACAATGTCATCAATTCTCCGTTGAAATACATTCCGGAGAATCCCATCATGGAATAGTAGTATGCTTCTGTAAGAGTATCGGTCAACAATCTTCCATTAATGTAAAGATGACACATATAATAAATATTCGGGTCCGGAAGTGTCTGGTAATATGGATAAACTCCGAGCACATCGTCGGCATGCAATGAACCGAAGACATAATCTTTTATGGCTATTGAATCTATTTGTTCAACACATTGAGGCATAACAGAATTTGCATAATACTGATGTTCTCCGTTGTCATCTGCGAAAGACACCATCAGTTTATAGTTTCTTCCCGGCACCCCTGCCACATCTTCAACAGTTCTGTAAATACCGGCATTTTCTGTTTCTTCATAATAAATGGTGTCAACACCATCTGAAACAAACACTTCTGCATTGGATATCATCTCAGGTGCAGAAGTAGAATAAAAATCACGTGTGCGGCTCAATTCAACAGTATGTTTCTTATACTCATTCGTTATCGAGCCGAATACACCAACCATCTGAGGACCCTCCTGAGGCTCTATTTTTATAGGTTCAGTACAGGAAAACATTAATGCCAATGACAATATCATCAAAAACTTATATCTCATAATCTTTAAAATTTAAAATTATATGATATGGAAGGAATGACAGAGAACAAATAAATCTTTTCTGTTTTTATCTTGTTATCATCGTCTGTGGTGACAGTAACAGCCCAAGTATTATGACGACCATATACGTTGTAAATAGACAGGTTCCATTCGCCCTGCCATCTCTCCCTTTGTTTTCCCTTCCATGTCATGGAAAAATCGAGTCTATGATAATCAGGATAGCGGCTTTGGTTTCTGTATCCGTTATACACCGAATATGTAACACCATTTACAGTATAAGTAGCATAAGGATAAGTTATAGGCTGACCGGTATTATAAATCCAATTGGCAGAAACGTCCAATCTTTCATTAAACTGATAATTCAACACAATACAAAGGTTATGCGGTCTGTCGTAAGGAGAACGATACTCCTCACCATGACTTATACCATCGATAGTTCTGAAAGCCCTGCTATAAGTATATGAAATCCATCCGGTGAATTTACCATAATTCTTACGTAACAGAAGTTCCATTCCATAAGATCTTCCCTTCCCTATTCTGACTTCTCCATCAACGAGAACATTTGCATAAAAGAATGCATCATCAACAAAATCAATGACATCAGTAAGACGTTTATAAAAAAACTCTACCGAAGTTTCTATTTCATCTTTATGGAAGTTATGGAAATAACCTATAGTGAATTGGTCACATTTCTGAGGTTTTATATTAGGATTTGTCGGAAACCACATGTCGAACGGCAAGCCTCCGGTAGAATTGGTAGCAACCTGAGCATATTGTACTGTACGTGAATAAGATGCTTTTATTGACGAGAAGGCGCCTGTTCTGTACATAAGGGCGACACGAGGTTCAGGATTTATCTCGGTATGGAATATCTCACCTTTCCCATATACGATAGAGTCATAAAAATGATGATTGTCATCGAAAAGATAAAGCACTTCGTCGCCAATATTTTGAAACATGGACAAACGCAGTCCATAACGTATGGAAAACACCGGATTTATCTTGTGTTCTGTAGAAAAATAGAGAGCATGTTCCAAAGCTTTTCTTCCCAGCTTTTCATTGTTGGCTACTCCAAGATAAAGAGCCACAGCACCGGTTTCATCATTAAGTTTGCCTTGCAAATAGTTGTGGTAAGTCGATGACAATCCGAATTTAGATGTAACCTTGTCATTCCAAAGGTAAGTAAAATCATAATTCAACGTATAATCATTTATACCGGCAGTGACATCGAACAGATAAGGTTGCATTATTATATTGATACGGTAGTCATAATCTGTATAAAGCAAGGAGAGGTTAGAAGTAAGTTTGTCGTTAAAAATATGATTCCAGCGTGTTGTAACGGTAAAGTTGCCATAATCAAGCCCCAGCATTTTGTCGAGGAAGAAAGAGTCACGACCGAAATATGAAGAAATGAAGAGTCTGTTTTTATCGTTGAAAGTATGAATAATCTTAGCATTAAGGTCATAAAAATACAGATTGGTGCCTTTAAGGTCTTTATTGACTAAAGGAATAAAAAGTCCAAGGTAAGTAGTTCTGCCGGCGAGCATCACCGAGGTACGGTTTTTATTGAAAGGAGCGTTAAGCATCAGTCTGCTGGATATCAAGCCAATACCGCCGCTCACGGTAAAACGGGAAGGTATCTCGTCCAAAGTGCTTACATTGAGGACAGAAGAGAGCCTGCTGGGATATATTGCAGGGATATCACCTTTATATAAGGTGGCATTTTTCACTACATCATTGTTAAACACCGAAAAAAAGCCGAGGAAATGCGAAGCATTATAAATTGGGGCATCATCCAACAGAATGAGGTTCTGGTCCGGGTTACCGCCACGTATGCTGAAGTTGGAAGAGCCTTCGGAGGCAGCCTGCACGCCGGGTAGAAGCTGTATGGCTTTTATGACATCGACCTCCCCCATCAAAGCCGGGATTTTCTTTATCTTCACCATGTCGAGTTTCTGTACACTCATCACCAACTCTTTGACATTCTCATCT
Source organism: Candidatus Limimorpha avicola (assembly GCF_056978975.1). NCBI lineage: Bacteria > Pseudomonadati > Bacteroidota > Bacteroidia > Bacteroidales > Candidatus Limimorpha > Candidatus Limimorpha avicola. The sequence continues at coordinate 85,890 of NZ_DBMCYK010000007.1, read as the reverse complement.
TTCCTCTGACTCGACACCACAACGTCATCGAGCATCTTTGATTCCACACTCATCATGATATCACAAGACTGTCTCCCGTTGACAACTTTCACCTCCATTTTCTCCGTCTTGTAACCGACGAAAGAAAATCTCAACATATAATCACCTTTTTGTGAGAATGTCAATTCATAACGACCATCTTCTCCCGTTACCGTTCCGTAAGACAATGATTCAACATAAACAGCAACACCTATCATTGGAGAGTTGTTCTCAATGTCTTTCACCACACCATAAACGACATATTTTTCCTGTGAAAAAACCTCAAAGGAAAAAAACAATATCAAGACAGATATGACAATTCTGATTTTCATAGTTCAATAAAAACTTCAAAATTATATTTTTTCTTTCACATGAGAGAAGATTTTTTTAAAATCCTGCCGGAATTATCTGAAAAACAGTTTTTCATGAACAAAAGCGCAAAAAAGATGTATTTTTGCAAACTAAAAACGCATATCATGTTTATCAAGTTTCACAGGGACAATCCGAATCAACGTTATGTCAAGATGATAATAGATTGTCTTAATAACGATGGAGTCATCATTTTTCCCACCGACACCATATATGCCATGGGATGCAGCATTTCGAGCAGCAAAGCTCTCGACAGAATAGCCAAAATAAAAGGAATAAAAAAAGAAAAAGCGAACTTTTCATTTATCTTTCATGACTTGAGCATGTTGTCGGAGTTTACCAGACCTATCAACAATGATGTTTTCAAGATGATGAAACGCAATTTGCCAGGTGCATTCACTTTCATTCTCGAAGCAAACAATAATATCCCAAAAGTCTTTCAAAGCAAAAAAAAGACAATAGGTATCAGGATACCCGATGAGCCTATCATCACCGGACTTGTTCAGCAGTTGGGCAAACCTATTATCACGACAACAATAACAGATAAGGACGAAGTTTCAGGATTTCAGACAGATCCTGAGGAAATAAACGAACATTATAAAGACATTGTTGACATCATCATAGACGGCGGATACGGCGACAACGAAGAAAGTACTGTTGTGGATTGCACTGATAATGATATTGTTATCATAAGACAAGGCAAAGGGATTTTAGATTGAAAAAAAAATCGAAAAAAGTATTGTATGTATTAAAATAATGTGTAATTTTGCAATGCAAAAAAAACGCGGGAGACTCGCTAGCTCAGCAGGTAGAGCATCACACTTTTAATGTGGGGGTCCTGGGTTCGAGCCCCAGGCGGGTCACAAAAACAAGCCTTGATTTGTTATTATTACAACTCAAGGCTTGTTTGCATATCTGCTGCTTGAATAAGAATTAAATCTTACAATCAATTAACACCTCCATTTTCATCTGACACAATCCCAACTTGTCAATACGACAAATTTTAATTTCTGATACGTTTACAGAAGCAACTATAATCAAAAAATCATCACTTGATTTGTATGATAAAAAACACGGATTTATTTCCTTATTTTAATATTTGATTCAACAACGGTTTCATTATGTCTTGCAACATTCACATAAGCAAAATTTCGAAGGAAAAATGGAGGAGTCAAAGTTCATGTCATATATACTGTAACCACCGCATCAAAGCATTATTCCATAGTAATCTTCAATCCATTATGAACCAAATGTTTACTATATTTTTCGACAGGGCTTATGACTTTTAAAGAACTCTATAGGATACACCTTACAAACTCTTTCTTTATTGACAGAGCCAAAACGAACTTAAAGTATATGACATTCAAATGAAAACGAAGGATGCCATAGAATGTATTTACTGATGCAGAAGTGAAACTTACCGGTTATCTCTCCGCGAAGAAATATTCGGAGTCATTCAGACACATTCGATACTAAGACGAAAAAAAATGATCGTAAGTTTACTTTTCTGACGAATGCATAACATCTTTCAGCATTGGATGTCACCAATTTTTGTAAAATAATGGTTGGTCGAACTGTTTTTCAAAAAGCTCGAGCAACATCTCAAGATAATGAAATTTTAGATTACAACAGAGAACGTTGTTGGCATACAAATCCCTGTGGCAATTATCACATACTGTCTCATGGCTATTGTCCAGCATGATATGAAGCCCAAACACTCGACTTATGAAGTCTTGCAGATTCTCATCATCTCATTGACTGACAAAACTTGTTCGACAAGACTAATTTCAATGATGTCGAAGATTTATTACCCCTAATTCCGGGGTTATTTGATTAATTTATCAACTCGTCCTATTTTTCGGGACACTAATAAATCAAAAAATAATTCATGATTTAATATTAAAACAATGGTAATCTATTTTAATTATTCTTATCAAACAGTCCATTGATTTTTAAAATTTTAAATTATTTCTTTATCCATTTCCCGTTTTCTGCCTCTTTACCATTTGAATAAACTTTCCACATATATATTCCACTATTCCAGCTTCCTGTCGGAATTGCAGTAGAAATATCAGTAATATCCTGTTTATAAACCACTTTCCCCAGAATATTGTAAACCTCTACGCTTGCATTTTGTAATGATGTTTTAATATTAAGGACATTATTACCTGGATTAGGATAAACTAATACGGTATTAAAACTGTTTTCAGAAATTTCTTCAACTGAGATTAAAGCGGCTGCTGGGATTTTCTTTACTATACCTTGCATATCTCCAATATTATATGGAAGTCCTGATGAAATATCTCTGAAATGTCCTGCAATTATGCAACCTCCATCTCTCGTTGCTTTTATGGTATTTATCCATAAAAATATACTGTCATTACCATAAGAAAATTCTTTAATAGTATTAAATTCTCTGTTTAACTTCGTTATTATACATTTCTGTGTTTTTCTAGGATTACCAGTCATAGGCATGGAATATGCGTGCGGAGTATAAGCAAAAAATATTTCATTATCATTAACCCAATCAATACAACGTCCCCACGGAGTCCTTGTAAGATAGGCTGAGTTTGTATCAAGAACAGCACCTTTATGTATACTATCTATCAAATTTAAATCGTCATCAACTTCAATACATAGTGCACTTGTAAAATTATCAAGATTTTGTGCATTCATAGTAGTTATCGATGTACCTATGACAGTTGTATTTTGTGATGTGCGTTTATAAGATACATTTCTAGTATCATTAATAATAAAAGGAATTATACTGCCGCCTCCTATTGTCTGAGGCATAGTTGTTTGGCCAATCAGGTTAAAGTCACTATCCATATTATAAATGGTAAGTCCGCTATTATATGAAGTGTTCGGAAGAAAAAATGTATAATACAAATACTTATTATTATTCTCGTCATAAATCATACAAACTCCAGAATTTCTATCAAGATTACATTTTGAATGCTTAATAAAACCTTCTTTGACAATATCAAGATTACTGTCTATTTTCCAGAAAAATGTTGTATCATTGCCTTGTCCCCATGGATGTGCCCCAAAATTATGACAAAACTTTTCAAAACAAATCACAAAATTGTCATTACCTATTTCCTCTACGGAAGTAATATCTATTGCTCCTGTACCGTCTATCGGAATATAAAATTCTTTCAGTATTGTTGTATTTAAATCCGAGTCTATTCTGTTGATGACAATTTTTGAATTGTCAACATCTCGTAACTGTTTCTCATTATCAACATTCAATGCTCTTACAAGATATAAATTGCCATCTTTAAATTCTTTTAAAATACTTTTAGGAGAATACTTATATCCCTCTTCATCAGGAAAATCTTTTTCTGCCTTCAGTTCTCCATCTTTCGAAAAATAACAGCATAACATTCTTTGATACATGGAATCATCTAAAACATACAAATCTCCTTGTAAAACATAATCACCATTGGATAACTCTATAATATCCTCAAACAATATGCTTTGATGCAAGTTTACAGAATCACTAAAAATGTATTCAAAACTTGAATTTTGCGAAAACGCAATAATACTCGTTAACAAGAGTATCAATAATGTAGTTGATTTTTTCATGATTATTTCAATTTAAGTTATTACTAATTCACACTTCCAATTTCATAATATTTGATAATTGCATAATGATAAATTACGGAGTCTTTTTCTATATCTACTATTCGTAATAGTTCTCTATAAGGTGAAATTAACAATTGATAAAAGTTTGTATCTACAACTATAGCCTTTGATGATGCCCCAGACAAGCTACTAAATGCAATATTTCCACTTACTTGTAAAGATCCTATATTCGATAATCCGACAACATTCAAAGAAGCTGCCTGTATTGATGTACTTGCAATAATTTTTGTTGCTTTTGCGGTACCATTTACATCAATTCTTTCATTAGGATTATTCTTACCAAAACCAATATTACCATCATCATTAATAAATAATAAATAATTTGTAGGTGTTCCATCATTTGGCAAAAAGAAATTCAATCCATCATCTTTATATTGAATCCCGAATTCTCCTTCAGAAGTTGATGTGCCTGCAAATAAAAGTGATTTATTAGTTCCACTTATCAGCGTATTACCATTTATGTGCAATTGTTGTTTTGGCTCAATTGTACCTATCCCAACATTTGCTGGCAAATCTTGCATGGACATTTGTCTAATGATTATTGAAGGTTGAATGTTATAAACTCCCAACATTATACTTTTTTGTATATCATCTGTCATTATCGATGAGGATGTGTATCCCACACCTATTATCATAGAATTCATAGCACTTGCAGCAATATCTCTTACAAACGCAAAACTCGTGTTCGAGACATTTACATTTTTACCAATAGATACAGAATATATTCCTAATGCTGTTGATTGATATCCAGATACTAACGATGAATGCCCGGTAGCATGCGTATTTGTTCCTAATACACTGGCATTAGTACCAGGAACAGAAGTAAAATCAGAGTAACATTGAACACATTGAGCCATACTTTTAAGACTACACAGAACAATAATCATTACTAATACTTTTTTCATACATCTAATTTTTTTAATTTTTAAATCAAGCAATTATTGGATTGAATAGTTCATTTATTTTTTACAAATTTATTAAAAATAATATTTAAAAAACACATTTCAACAGATATTACAAACTTTTTTTGGGGATGTAATTAATATATAATATTTATAATGAAACCATTAGCATTAATATCGACAAAAAAAATTACAAACTTTTTTTTAAAAAATTTATCACTTAAATTATCTTATTTTCGTCTAAACTTTCAATAAAAAAAATTTTTTACCTGTTTTCTGTTCTTTTAATTAACGATTTTTTGACAATGTTCTGTCGTAAAATAAATATTCTATGCCTATTCTCATTCCCACATACCACTTGCTTCGCAAAAAATCACGACCATTATGATCCAACATTTCTTTAATTCTGTTGTCTGTTTTTATTCGATAATTGACAAATGGTGTCAGATGAAGAAATAATCTGTTCCTTATTTTATATGAAAACGACTCTCCCAACATGAGCGATATCCCTATACAATTCCCTTCTTCATGCAACATTTCCATAATATTTTCTACCGAATATTGATAATAAACTTTTCCACTGTAATCTACAATAGTATTTATTGAAATACCTACAAACAGACTCGTGTAGAATTTGTTCTTTGAAAAAATCCTTATGTTTCCGTTGATAAGATAATCAATGTAACCTACATGAAAATAATTCCTTTCATATCCATGATTGTAGTATGTATCTCTATATAAATTACTCTTACGATATTCAACTCCTACATTCAATCTAAAACCATCACTGATATAATCCGAAAAAAGCAATGCAAAACCATAATTAATATCATTCGGAATCTTAAAATAGTAACAATAATCAGCATCGAATTCAACAGAAAGTTTTTCGAGATTCTGACTTGTGGACTTATTGCTGAATGCAATCATACACAATATTATAATCAGTACTTTTTTCATAATCTTTTAATTAAGTTATTACTATTCATCAAATACAATCCATAACATATTAAAGTATTTCATTATCATATATACTTTATCGTTAAATTCTTTTAATGTTTTATAGTATTTTCACTATCCGTTTTAACTTGGTCCGTAAATTCAATATTGTTGAGATTACTTGGTTTGAAGATTACAATTTCAAAATCAACGTATAATTTTAAGAAATATTTTTTAATTTTTTTGATATTTAAACAACATTTAAAATACCATCAAACAAATTTCTTGATAAAGTACAAATAGCCGACATAATACATTTAATATCATCATTCATTAAACACTTATGACAGCATTATGAAAGTCAACATCAATATTCTATTTTATCTTCTGAATATGACCACATAACGAAAGTTTCCATAGCCTCATCAGCGAGAAGTCTCTCTGTTGATAAATGTCTCTGTTCTTTGGGAAGTGACAGTTCCTCATAAATAAAAGCATCACTGAACCCTATTTTTGCAGCATCATCTTTATCGTTAGCATAATATATTTTGTCCAATCTTGCCCAATATATGGCGCCGAGGCACATCGGACAAGGCTCACATGAAGTAAATATCTCGCAACCGCTCAAATCGAAAGTCTTCAGTTTTGCGGCAGCCTCTCTGATGGCGCTCACCTCGGCATGAGCCGTAGGATCGTTGTTGGCAGTCACTCTGTTTACTCCCGTTGCTATTATCTCTCCATTTTTTACAATAACAGCACCAAAAGGACCGCCGCCATTCATGACATTATCTTTAGACAATGCTATTGCCTTACGCATCAATTCTTCTTTAGTCATAAAAGATATTTTTTTACAAAAATAAAAAAATATTTTTGTCAGAAACATTCATTTTATAAAAAAACTACAGAGACGCCATGATATGATGTCTCTACAGATACTTCAAGGTATCAGTTTATTTTACGGTTTCAATTTATTTTTCAAATTGTATGCACATTGTGCAGCATGGTCAAGAATTTCCTCCTCGTCATGAACATGGCGGTGTTGCATCAGGATGTCACCGTTACATATCACAGTATCTATAATCGATGATTCTGCCGAATAAAGCCAATTGGAAATGAGGTTATGACATGGCACCATACGTTCATCCGTTATATCTATCAGCAAAGCATCAGCTTTTTTACCTACTTCTATAGTACCGCTTTGAAGATGGAAAGCCTCAGAACAATTCAGGTTACACATCCGATAAAGAGTTTCCGCCGGCAGCAGTTCCGGACGACGATAATGGCATTTTGCCAACAAGGCAGCCGTTTTCATTTCTTCGCGCATATCCAAATTGTTATTAGAAGAGCAGCCGTCTGTTCCCAAAGCGATGCGGCAGCCTGCATCCAGCAATGCCGCGCTTGGAAAGACTCCAGAACCCAACTTCATGTTAGACACGGGATTGTGTACTAATGTAACCTTATTTTCAGCAAGTAAATCCATTTCTTTATCATTTACATGAATTACGTGTGCAGCTACCAAATTAGGCTGAAGAGCACCCAAACTGTCGAGCCATTCCACCGGGCGCATACCGTATTTTTTTATACAGTCGTCCACCTCCTGTTGTGTTTCCGAAAGGTGGGTGTGCAACACAAGACCTTTTCTTTCAGCATACTCGACACACTTTTTGAACAAAGTCTCCCCTACAGTATATATGGCATGAGGAGCGACTGTCACCTGAACATTTCGCGGCAATGCACCCTGTCGTGTCAGGCTGTCCAATCTCTCAAAGCAATAGTCAATATTTTTCTTGCCTGTCGCTTCGATCAACGGCATGCCGATGGCAGCTTTCACTCCCATCTCCTCCACTGCCAGTATTGTGGCATCATCATGCCAATACATATCATTGAAGAAAACGGTACCCGATTTTATCATCTCCAAAACAGCAAGTTTCGTTCCCCAATAAATGTCGTCGGCAGTCATTTTTGCTTCAAGAGGCCAAATATATTTGCTCAACCAAGTAAACAAGGGCAAATCATCGGCATATCCGCGCAACAAAGTCATGGCAGCATGAGTATGTCCATTGTAAAAAGGAGGAAGAACAGCCTTGCCTTTTCCGTCAACAATCAACTCGGCAACAGTCTCGATATGTGTATCTATCATAGAAAACACCTCTCCTTCAATCAGGACATCCGACAGTGTTCCATTACACAACACTTGTTTTATTAAGATACTTTTCATATCTTTTAATTATAAAATTCAAGCAAAAATAATAAATAGAGCCGAATAGGTCTGTGTTTATAAAAATATTTTATTTTTGACGAATAATTTACATGCAATATGACACCATGATTTTCGATTACGCAAAGAAGTTTTACACAACAGAAGAATATCCGGCATTAGCATATCAGCGACAACAATGGGAATCTGTCAAACCCTTTGCATCTCTGAAGATTTTAGATGCCACACCGGTATTTAGAAACACTGTATTGAAATACGAAGCATTGACAGCTGCCGGAGCATCGTTGACCATTGGTATTTCGGATGTAATGCCACACGACAATAATATCGTAAACCGTTTGCGTGAAAGTGGGATACACGTTGTACATTCGACACAGGACCAGCCGGTTTGTCAGGATATAATTCTCGATTGTGCCGGTGCCTTCTCTCATTGGCAAGCACGTTTCGGAATATCGGAACTTACTCGTTCAGGCGCCCATGTTTATGCTAATGCAGGGAAGCCGGTATTTTTAGCCGATGAAGGAAAAATCAAACGCATCGAAACTTGTTTAGGTACAGGTGATGGATTTTTCAGAGCGATGGAAAAACTTGGATATACCGACTTGAAAGACAAAAGAATAGTTGTTTTCGGTAGCGGGAAAGTAGGAACAGGCATTATCATTAAAGCTACGAGAAAAGGTGCTGTTGTTGACGTTGTCACTGAGCCATCTACCATCACTCCGTCGGTAAGCAAACTGATATGCAGTTGTGTGGACTGCAACGATATCGATGCAGTAAGAACTATTCTGAAAGAAGCTCAGGTTGTTGTCACAGCCACCGGGTTCAAAGGCGTAGTATCGAAATACAGAATGGAATCAGAGTTAATCGAAAAAGGCACCTTGCTTGCCAACATGGGAGTTGAAGATGAATTTGGCGACACTTTTCCATCATCATCGGTGTTATACGAAAAACATCCATTGAATTTCATGCTGGAAGAGCCCACACAGATGAAATACATAGATGCCACCATGGCATTGCACAATGCCGGAGCTCAATATCTCATCAATCACCCAAATGAAACAGGGCTGATCAAGCCAAGTGACGAGATGGAAAACAATATCATAGAAATAACACGACAAAAGGGTCTTATTTCAGAAGAATTAGAATTGATATAATCGTTACATCTCTGTCCGATAAAAATAGTTTCATAAAATACAATATTGGATGACTATTTGAGACATAAATGTCATTTTGTCAACATATTGTAGAGAAATTACAATATGACGTTTCTACGTAAAAAAAGTGTATTCATCTAAAAGCGACAAATTATTATAAATAATTGATTATAAATAAAATAACATAATTCATCATTCAAATTGCAAGCATACAAATTTAATTTTCAAAATAAAAAAATCAAAATTTTATCATACTTAATGAATTTCAACAAAAAAAGGAGCGATTCGTTTTTTTGAATCGCCCCTATTGATTTCAATATTAATAAGACAATCACTTGGATTTATCCGGATAATCCGGCACTGCCGGTTCTTTTTTCCAGTTCTTCAGTTCTTCGAGTATCACCTCTATAGCCTTATTCAGCTGTGCATCTTCGCCATTGAATTCGAGATACGGGTTATTATCTATCACTATATCCGGGTCCACGCCATGACCTTCTATGATCCAGTTGCCGTCGGAATCGAACGGAGCAAATTCCGGTCTGTTAAGGAAACCACCATCGATAAACGGGAGGCTGCCTCTGATACCGACCACACCGCCCCATGAGCGTGTACCTATTGTCTTCCCTATATTGTAATATTTAAACTGCCATGGGAAGAGGTCACCGTCAGAAGCAGAATATTTATTGAGCAGCAAGACCTTAGGGCCGTTCATCATCTCACTTGGTTTTGTCGTCACTCCACAATTTCTGCTAACGTTATACATAGCTATTTCACGGCGGAGACGTTCTATTATCATAGGAGACACATTGCCGCCACCATTGCCGCGGTCGTCAATTATCAAGGCTTTTTTGCCAAGCTGAGGATAGAAATATTTAACGAATTCATTCAAGCCGTCAGGTCCCATGTCGGGAATATGAATATAACCCACCTGACCGTCTGTAGCTTCATCGACTTTTCGTATATTATCCTGGACCCAGTTGTAATAATACAACAGATGTTCATCATCTATAGTCTTTACCACGACATCGTGAGCACCTTTAAGTTCAGGTTTCTCATTAAGGGAGAGAACCACTGCAGTATTGGCTTTACCCACCAATGACTCATAAATATCGTTCATATCCTGTATGCTGACACCGTCAACAGCCACTATGAAGTCTCCTTCTTTAGCATCAACGCCCACCTCTCTCAAAGGTGACACTGTGGATTTGTTCCAACTCTCGCCTTTCAATATCTTAGTTATCTTATAGAATCCGCTTTCATCCCGGGTAAGTTGAGCACCGAGCAAGCCTTGTTTTATGCGATCTGCTTCAGCTCTGTCGCCACCGCCCACGTATGCATGACCAATATTGAGTTCTCCTATAAGTTCTCCTATAAGATAATTGACATCGTTACGGTCGCCTGCGTAAGGCACCAATACAGCATATTTGTCGTACATGGCATTCCAATCTACACCGTGCATGTTGGGTGCATAGAAATAGTCACGCATCTGACGCCATGCTTCCTTATATATCTGAGCCCACTCCTGACGGACATCTACCCATTTCTTCATATTGTCAAGACTTACATAATCTTCGTCTTTTATCTTCAAAGTGGACTTGGGAGCATCGACTATGGCAAACTTTCTGTTTGCGGACACCAGCATCTTTTTCATGTCAGGAGTAAATTCGAATCCGTAATATTTACCGATATTGTCAGACTTTTTAGTCTTGATATCAAAATAGTTCAATCCTCCGTCATTACCGGAGCAGACATAATACAATCCATTCTCTGCAGGAACGAGATTCCAATATGAGCCTGGTTCGACAGGAAGCGGAATAATACGTTCCACAATACCGTCAAAATCGATAGAGACCTTCACCTCTGAATCTTTCTTGTCTTTTTTAGAATCTTTTTTTGGTTCTTCAACAGTCACCTCGTCATTGTCAGTGATGAAAGGTGATTTGATATCTTTACGTAGAGTCACCAAATATATTCTTGTCATGTCATTATATGAATGGTTCCATTCGGTCCAGCTGTAATCCGGATTGAAATCACGTTCAGAAGTAAAATATAAATAGTCGCCACTGAGGTCGAACACCGGATTGGAAGAGCTGAACCAGTTGTCGGTGACAGGGTTGCTCTCACCATTCTCCACGTTATAAATACAGATGACTGCATGTTCTCTCAGAGAGGGCATCACGTAAGCTATCCATTTGCTGTCGGGAGACCATGAATATCTGTAAATCTCGCCTGCTTCGGATTTTGCCACTTCAGTGACTTTCTTTGATGACACATCTATCATATTAAGACGGTTCATTTTGTCGTACCAAAGTATTTTCTTTCCATCCGGAGACCACACCGGGTTGCTTTTATAAGTAGAAGACACCGATTCGGGAGTTGTCAGTTGTATGGCGGCATCTTTACCGTCCTGGCTTTGGATATACAGCTCATCCTCACCTGTCCTATCGGAAATATAAGCGATATATTTGCCATCAGGAGACCAAGCGACATCCCTGTCATGAGCATTGTCCGATTTTGTGATATTGCGTGTTATACCGGATTTTGCCGGCACTGTCCATACATCACCACGTGCGCCGAGAGCCAAACGATTGCCATCCGGAGAAATGCTGTAACTGTTGATATATTTCGATGCATCTACATATTTCGGACGTGAGTTCATCTCATCATTCAGAATCTGTACAGGAATGTCATATATCTTGCCATCCTCGAGGTTATAACGATACAGCATGCCACCGTTCTCATACACAATATCCTTATCTCCGAGAGAAGGGAATTTTATATCATAAAGGGTATAATCTGTCACCTTTTCAATCTGTTTCTTCTTAGTGTCATATACAAATAGATTCATTGTCCTGTCGCGGTCGGAGCAGAAATATATTTTATCGCCCGCCCACATCGGGAAAATATCCTGAGCATCATTGTTGGTAACATTGACAAGGTCTTTGGTATCGAAGTCGAAGATCCAGATATCATCAGCCATGCCGCCTCTGTAATATTTCCATGTGCGGAACTCGCGCATCACTCTGTTAAATGCTATCTTCTTACCGTCAGGCGAGTAGCTGAGCCAGCTTCCCTCCACAAAAGGCAGTTGTTCGTTGAGTCCACCGTTGACATTGGCGATGAACAGATGTCCCACAAAATCATCAAATGACTGTTTACGAGAACGGAATACCACATTTTCATTATCTTTCCAAGTCATGACGATATTATTAGGACCCATACGGTCAGAGACATCATCACGGCCGAGAGTGGCGGTATAAGTCAGACGTCTGGGCACACCGCCTTCCGAAGGCATGACATACACCTCGGTGTTGCCGTCATACTGTCCCGTAAAAGCAATAGTCTTACCATCGGGAGAAAAACGGGCAAACAGCTCGAGACCATCGGGGTCGTTGGTGAGTTTTGTCGCCACACCACCGTTGATATCGACTTTATAGAGGTCGCCGGCGTAACTGAACACCACAGTATTACCATGAATGGCAGGAAAACGTAACATTTTGGCTTGTTCCTGTGCTTGTCCCACTAAGCTGCCAAGGACAAACAAAGCCATAAACAACAAAAATTTCTTTTTCATCTCTTTACATTTAAGTTATACTTGTACTATTTTAACAGATTCATTTATATATACGATATAAGCATTTATATTTTTACCGCTGTTTATTTCGGACAAAGCATGTTTGTAACCTTCAAGCTGGGTACGGTAACTTTTATGTTCTTCACCGGTTTTGTAATCAATAAGAATGATATTACCTTCATATTCCGAATATCTGTCAGGGCGCAGAATCTCGCCCTTAGACGTAAGAATATCAGTCTCGTTACGTATAAGAGCGTCTTTTGAATATGCCGGTGCTATTTCCTGACACTTCATAAGTTCCCGGAACCTGTCTTTCAACATAATGGCAGCAGACTCCGACAACAAGCCCTCATCCGAATAATTTCTCAGTACGATGTCAATATCATCAGCAATCTTGACACCGGAAAAAATCTCATGTACCAATACGCCCCACTCGCGAGCATCCAAATCTTTTTCATCATACGACAGAAAACACGGCTCTTTTTCATCAAAACCAAGCACATCGCGCCATTTTAGAGGTTTCACATCATCATTGCAAGTCAAAACATTATCTTTTTCTATTGTTTCTGTGCTCAACGGCTTGTATTCACCACTATGGTATTCCTTATTTCCATTACCGTTTTCAACTTTAAACTCCAATTTATCTTCACCGGCAGAAAGCTCGAAGCCATTTTCAGAGGCACAACCAAACAATTTATTAAAAATATTGCTATCTTTATAATCATGTGTATAGATAAAAAGCATTTCTTCGGCGCGTGTCATTGCCACATACATGATATTCATGTCATCGAGTATTGTTTTGGCATATTCTTCATCATACAATTTTTCAAACTCCGTATTTTTCAATACTTCCTTATTAAGAGGCAACAAACAATCCTCCATCTCGGGAATATAATCCTTCACATCGACCCATGACTCTTCATTAGTAATACCGGCATCCGGAAATGATGTAAAAGCGTATGGATAAATGACCACTTTAAATTCAAGACCTTTTGCCTTGTGAACAGTCATTATCTTCACGGAATCCATATCCTCCGGCAACACCAAAGTAAAACTATTGTTTTTCTTATCCCAATAATCAAGAAAATCATTTACGCCACAACTATTAGTATTTTGCCATTCGAAGACCACATTCATGAAAAACTGAAGAAACACATCTTCCAAAACATTCAACTCGAACAATCCCGCAATATTCACGCACAAATCATAAACAGTAAAGGCGTCTCCATACAATTCTTCAAGTCCGGCAAAATCAAAATTCCGGTTATTATTAAGGAAGGTATCCGAAGCACCTTTAGCCAAGTCATAATAATATTTCAAAGAAGTCCTGACAACAGGATCATCCGAGTGGACAAGATAGCGCAAAGCAGATATTATCAATATAACTTTATCTGAAGCAGTAAGCAATACGGAATCGGAAGAAACAAAAGGAATACGAGCCTCTGCCAGAGAATGTGCAAGTTCCACACCAATATTCTTACTTCTTACAAGAATTACAATATCTTTATACGAATATCCCTTGTCTTTCAAATCGATAATACGATTCACCACAGATTTATTGACAAACTCCCTGTATTCTGTTTTCTCATCCTTATCGTTTTTATCTATATGAAATTGAGAAACAGACACATATCCGCCATTTTTTTTAAAGTCTTGACGAACATTGCCATAAACTTTTTTTATATAATCAACATCGGCATAATCAGGAAATCTTCCAAAAAACAAATTGTTGAACTTAACCACTGTTTTGGCAGACCTGTAATTGACATTAAGATTCTCCGGACAAAATTCTGCAATAAATTTATCCTCGCAATCTCTTGCAAAATCAGTATCAGGCTTTTTGAATATATGAGGAAGATTTATTATCTGTTCCACTTCTCCGCTTCTAAATCTGTATATTGCCTGTTTTGCATCGCCAACCAAAAGATTCTTGTTATCAGAAGAAAGGCTATTATAAAATAAGGGAAGGAAGTTATGCCATTGCAGAATGGAAGTATCCTGAAACTCATCGATAAAGAAATGTGAATATTTCTCTCCCAAACGTTCATAAATGAAAGGCACGGAACAATCACCGAGTATTTCTGAAATACGTTTGTTAAATTCCGAAAGATGCACATTGTTACTTTCTGTTATTGAAATATCGATATATTCATACAGATAATTGCGTAACACCTGAAGATGCAACCTCTTCCTTATCAAGGACAAAACTATATATTTTTTTATTGATTCATTGTACTTTCTTACTGCATCATTGTATCTTTCAACCACCCTGTTGCTAAGAACAATTTTGTTTTTCAGACATTTTTGAGAGCCATTCAACATATTTGTCAATCTTTCAGTAAGAACGTCATTATTAAAGTTCTTAATTTTTTTCTTTACTGAAGGAAGACCTTTCTCTCCGTATGAATAATCCGAGACCTCCAAACCTTGATTTCTTTCCCAAGATTCAAGTTCACTTAAAACAGTTCCTACATTATCTCGAATCGCTTTAATTTCAGTATCGATATTACGTTTGATTTTTTCAAATTGCTGTTTGTCAATCAATTTATGATTATGATATTGCCCCTTTCTATAAGCATTTTCCTTAAGTACAGTTTTTATAAAGCCTTTAACAGGATTTTCTATACGCCAGCCTTTTTCTTCATCGATAAGTCTGTATTCAATAAAATCGACGAGCAGGTCAGTAATAAAATTAGTTTTCGATTCATCGATATCATCAGAAATATGAGCGAGCACGTCATCCACGAGGTCATCCTCATCGAGAATGACAGAATAATGATAAGGCAAAGACAACTCTTTTGAGAAAGAACGGGCAAGTTTTTGTACGAAAGTATCAATAGTACAAACAGCCAAATCAGAGTAGTCGTGCAACAAGAGATAATATAACTTCTCGGCTCTTGCTTCAAGGTCTTTATCACTTATGTTCAAGATATTACGTAACTCTATGTACATAGAGTCTTTTTCATTGGAGCTAAAAAATGAAAACAGTTCATTCATTATTCTATTTTTCATCTCCTTAGCCGCCTTGTTGGTAAATGTCACAGCGAGAACGGACTTGAATTTATAAACATCTTCAGACAATGCCAATGAAAGATACTCTTTTACAAGGGTATAAGTCTTTCCGGAACCGGCTGAAGCATTATAAACCAAGAAATTTTTCATATTGTCAGTTTTTATTCTTTTTATCTTTAGAACGTTTTCTTCGAGTAAATATCTCACTTACCTTATCGAAACTCTGTGAATACGAGATACCCACACCCTGCGTATAGTCTGAATAGTTTTCAAAAGAATAGCTATAATAGTTACTGTTGATATTAGAGTGGTTATAAGCTTTCAGACTAAATCTGTTGGATATTCTGAAAGTTATATCCACGTCACCCACGACATTATTTGTATAATTAGCGCTGCTCGATGATTCGGTTATCATACCGAAGTTGCCTTCTATAGTGAGTCTGTCATCGAAAAACTTAGTTCTAAGAGCCACTTTCAACTCTTCCTTGTTGATATCGCTTCCCGGAGTATAGCGCACGCCCACGTCAAGATCTTTGCTTATTTGTGAAAGCCAATTACTCAATTGATTTGTCAACACATTGTAATAAGTTGTCGTACCGACTTGAGACACCACATCAGCAGAGCTATAGCTAAATGAGCCCAACATCAGGAGAGAGAACACCTGTTGAGTTACTACAGATTGGTTTGTGGTATCCACCATCGAGAAGACAGTATTTTTGATATCGTCATTGGCATTAGGTAATTCGAGACCGAATGTTATTGTGGGATTCATAAGTTTATCTTTAAGACGGATGATGCAATCCACATTTACTTTCTCGCCTACCGATGTAGAGTCTGTTTCTATTCCAAGAGATGATATCAAAGCATTTGTACGATAGCTGCCAACTACATCAATATCTGCATCAGTGATATCACCTGACCATGTTATGGTGCCACCTCTCAGGACGAAATCCATCTTAATGAGATTTTGTATTGTAAAAACGAATTCACCTTCACTTATCATATAATCACCTATAAGCGACAGGTCTCCGGATTTATAACCCATTCTCAGATTACCGTTGCCGTTTGCAGTAATTACTCCGATATTCATAGAGAGAGATATCCTAACATTGGCAGCAGGATTCACATCGGCATTAAGATTCATGGTGAAATTCTGTTTTTTTACAGGCTCCGTTGCTGCAACAGCGACAGTATCACTCTGATTCTCACCATTATAAACAAACACTATAAAATCGTCATTTACGACTTCCGTATTTGTTAGAGGAATATCTATTTCAGTACCTTTCTTTGTTATAGCATTGATATCCATTTTTATATCATTCAATGGTCCTTTGATAGAGACAACACCATCAGCCACAGCAGTACCATAAAAACCATTGGCTTTTTCTTCCGGTATGTTCAACGCGAAGAAATTATAACAGTCAATATTGATATCAAAAACAAAATTCTTCAGATAATCATGGGTAATAGTACCATTAGCGACAGCAGTATTATTATTCACATCTGTAAGTCTCAGGTTTTCGAATTTGATTAAGTTTCTCGACAGATTGACCACATGACTGAAAGTATAATAATTATTAAGATAATTAACACGGCAGCCGGCATCTTTAAAACCTATTCCACCTTCGATAACAGGTTTGTTCGGAGTTCCTGAAATGCTCAACACTCCATTTATTCCGCCTTTCACCTCACTAATAACCGTAGATACGAACGGAGATATCACATTAAGGTCAAAATCATTGACAAACAGATTAAACCTCAAATTATCATCATCATTAAGCAGATAATAATTTCCTGTGAGGTCTATGACTTTTTTATCATCCCTGACGACATTGGCATCGATATAAATAGAACTTTTTACAGCATTCCAATTTGCCATCAGATTTATGTTACCCAATTTTTCCTTATTCAGAAAAACATCTTTAATATTTAAGTTGGAAAGGAAAGTAAGTTTTTCCGTTATGCCGGACATTCTGAAACCACCGTCAATAAATCCATCGAAATCGAAACCATATCCCTTTGTCACCAAATCCAATATCGAGATATCGAAATTATTGAATGTTATTTCAAGAGTATCAGACAATTTCCTCGGCACGAAGCCTTCAATATCAATAAACTGCGTTCCTTCGGAAAGGTTAAGACTATTGACATACATTTTATCATCAAAGAAATCCACGAAACAACTATCGCTAATCACCCACGTCCTTCCATTTATCATGATATTGGAAGAATCTATAGAAAAACGGCTATGATGTTTGTCTTCTATGACGAACAACGATGCCAATTGGCCCTTGTCGGTATCATTCATGTTGTCCCAATTCATATTGAAGAACAAGGTATCGTTTTCCAAGTCAACACGCATCTTGACATTTTCCAATCCCAAAGCGTCGGGATTTTTCTCTGAAGAATCACGCAAAATCACGTCATTAAAATTCACCTCAGCGTATGTCCTTCTATTACCGGAGCGGTTAAAAATGCTGACATTCTCGAAACGAACACCGGCAAAGACTATCTCATCCGAGATGAATGTGGAATTAAGACGGTTATTGTCAGACAAAAATGACAATCTCAATGAGGAACCGTTTTTGATTTTAAGGGTTGGTATGAACAAATCCGTCAGCGGCCTGGTATCTTTAAATTGTACATAAAGATTAAAGTCCTGTTTTCCGGAGTCAAAAGTTTTCCCTTTGGCAATCCATGACGGGACATAAAAATAATTGAGAATATAATTTCTAAAAGAATTATTAAATGTATATGGGTCTATTATTCCGGAAAGCTCTATATCGAAAAAGTCACATAAAACATTTATATTGCGAAGCATATAGTCATCATTAGAAATATTAACAGATAAAGCATCCATTTTATATGAACCGCTGCTACATCTGTACGAAACACTGTCAATATCCAAACTACCCACCAATGTATTGAAATCATCTCCAACGACATTACACGACACTTTGGCTGTCAACGACATGATAGAGTCATTATTCAAAATGTTAAGTTTATATAAATCAGCATTATTTATATCTACATAAACATCCATAGCAGGCTCAGCATATTGCAGATTCAGCAAGCCGTCAAGTTCAAGGTCGAGAATAGGTGATTTAATATCTGTAGATGTGATAAGTTTCTGATTTTCAAAATCTGCATGAAGATGAATGTCATGAAATGTGTTGTTCATGAAAGTAACAGAACCAATATTGGAGACCATTTCGAGATCAGCTGTTTTTTTATCCAATCCCATGCCTCCAATATTGAGATTCATATCGACTACAAAAGGATATTTCAAAGACAACATTTCGGTAATGTCAAGACTGTCCAAAAACACAGAAGCATGATACTCAGGAACAGTAACGGCATTGCTGCAGTTAAATGCACATTCAAAATCGACAGCACCTTTTACTGTATTGATTTTCATTGAAGTGTTAAAATCTTTTGGATAGCCGTTGAAATAACCGGACAATGAACCTTTACACATCGAAGATAACATATCTGGAATAGGGAGCCTGCCGATATAGGGTACAAAGAAATTTTCGAGGTCGTCATAGGAAAACATCATGTTTTTAATATCGGCAGTTATATTAGTGGAAAAGAAATCAGGAAGACCAATAAAAGACAAGTCACCTGTAAAATGAGTATTCTCTCCGAAAGAAAAATTAAAGTCATCGGCGCTAAAATCACTGACATAGCCTTCACATCTACCATTAATCTGCAGAGTATCAGGCATCTGACTCATAACAACAGAAAAATATTTCAAATCGCTGAGAGTAAGCTGCGAAGGTCGAATATCAGCAATGATATACACCGAGTCTATAAAAGTGAGGTAATCAGGATAGTCATTATATTTAAAAGTCAAGTCCATAGAAGCATCTGTGGCATGAGACAGCAATTTCAAATCAAGGATGGAAGTCTCTGTCGGACACACAAGGGCATGGCCACTGAAATCATCGATGGTAAAGCCGCATTTATCAAAGCCACTCAGGCTCAAAACATCAGCCTGTATAGTGTCAGATTTATAGCTTAAATCTTTGGCTTTCATATTAATATTTTGAATATCAAGGTGAAGATAATCCATGCTGATTTTCTCAGGTTTATCTTTATTTTGATTCCAATAAACCACTCTTCCATTCTCGAGTTCCAGGTCAGAGACAAAAAACTGCATATCTAAATCTTTGTCAGTACGTTTCTTTTTTCCAGAACCAAGCTCATTAATCAAATCTTTGATATTCAAGTTATCGAAGCCTTCATACTTCACTATGTTAATAAAGAAATCCTTGAGTTTTATTGTTCTGACATAAAACATCTTAGACTCTTTCTGCCATGCCATGGAGCTTTCCAACTCACCAACTGTCAAGAGGTTATAATGTTGAAGGTCGTTAATACGGACATCTTCAACATGCATGACGAGACGCGGTGTTATGTAAAAAGTTTTTATCAAAACCTCGGTATTAAGTTTTTTAGACAGCACACCTGCCACGGTACGGGCAATCATACTCTGCACAGTAGTATCACGGATAGCGACATACAAGCTTGTCACCAAAGCAAATATTACCGTAAAAACGATAAAAATGCCGTGCATTACTTTTTTATTTGTACCTTTGCCCATTCTTTTACAATTATGAATGAATATATTTTAGCCATAGAATCGTCATGCGACGACACCTCAGCAGCAGTGTTAAGAGGTACTACAGTATTATCGAATGTCATTGCAAATCAAGAAGTTCACCGTCAATACGGTGGCGTTATTCCTGAACTTGCATCACGTGCACATCAGCAAAACATAATACCTGTCGTCGATGCTGCCTTAAAGCAAGCAAATATACAAAAAAAACAAATAAATGCAATAGCATTTACCCGTGGACCGGGACTTTTAGGTTCATTATTAGTAGGTACTTCATTTTCAAAGGCTTTCGCTCTTGCAATGAACATTCCCATGATAGAAGTAAACCATACAAACGGCCATGTTCTGGCATTATTTGCACAAGATGAGGAAACTGACAGGACACCTTCGTTTCCGTTCCTATGTCTCACAGTATCAGGAGGTCACACTCAGATTATGAAAGTCAATGATTATTTCGACATGGAAATCATAGGCAAGACCATAGACGATGCTGCAGGAGAGGCTTTCGACAAGACGGCAAAAATAATGGGACTTCCATATCCGGGAGGTCCTGTCATCGACAAGTTGGCAAAAGAAGGCAATGCCGACAGATTTCATTTCAGCAAGCCTCACATACCCGGTTATGACTATAGTTTCAGCGGATTGAAAACGAGTTTTCTCTATTTCTTGCGCGACAATCTGAAAAATGATGTAAATTTCATAGATAACAACAAAGCCGACCTGTGTGCTTCAATACAAAAAGAAATCATTGACACTCTGATGAATAAACTTGTAAAGGCAGCAAAAGACACGGGTATCAGACAAGTAGCCATAGCAGGCGGAGTGTCGGCCAACTCATCACTTCAAAAAGCCATGCTCGATGCCGGTGCACGTTATCATTGGGATGTCTTCATCCCTAAATTCAAGTTCAGCACCGACAACGCCGCCATGATAGGTGTTGCCGGTTATCTGAAATACCTAAGAGGCGAATTTGCTTCACAAGACCTGACACCATACGCAAGAACATCATCAAAAGAGTTATAGTTATGGAATGGAACAAACTGCTGTCACAAAAAAGAGAATCTTCTGCACATAAAATAGCTGACATACGCAATAATTTCCAGCGAGACTACGACAGAATAATATTTTCCAATGTGTTCAGACGACTTCAAAACAAGACTCAGGTTTTTCCACTGCCCGGCACTAAATTAGTACACAACAGGCTGACACACAGTCTCGAAGTGGCAAGTGTAGGGCGTTCCATTGCGAGAGTGGTACTGAAGAAGTTGTCCGACAAGACCGACAGTGAAACCCTGAATCTGTTGAATGACATCGACATCATTGTATCTTCAGCCTGTTTGGCACACGACCTCGGCAATCCGCCTTTCGGTCATTCCGGAGAGGAAACGATAAGCAGTTATTTTAAGGAAGGAGCAGGCAAAGAACTCTCCACGGAAATACCGGAAAACCAATGGAGCGACCTCATTGCCTTTGAAGGTAACGCCAATGCTTTCCGTCAACTGACACATCAGTTCAAGGGAAGACGTGCCGGCGGCATGTCATTGACATTCGCCACTTTGGCGACATTGATAAAATACCCCTACCCTTCTTTCAACAAAGGAACAAGAAAAAAATACAACGTCTTCAACTCCGAGATAGACACTTTCGTATCTGTAATGGAAGAATGCGAGGTACCAAGACTCTCGGCTGAACCTATTTATGCCCGCCATCCTCTCTCATATATGATGGAAGCTGCCGACGATATATGTTACCTCATCCTCGATATGGAAGACGCACACAAAAGAGATATCATTTCCACAGAAGATACCACGAAATTTTTCTCTGATTTTTTCGACCTTGAAAAAGAAAAATGGTTTTTTGAAAGAAGAAATGAGATATTTGACATAGTAACGGATAAGAACGAAAGACTCGCATTTCTGCGCGCCATGGTAATTAATAAATTAGTTGATTGTGTATCAAACGTTTATGTGGATAACTACGAAAATATCATGAATGGATGTCTTGATAAAAGTCTTATCGCTCATCTGCCGGAGCATGAGCTGAAAGCAATGAATGAATGCAGAGAATTTTCCGCCAAATACATATACAAGCATCCTTCAGTAGTAAAAATAGAATTGACGGGTTTTAACGTAATAGGCGATCTTTTGAACAGTTTCGTCGAAGCCATAAGATTTCCCGAAAAGACATACAACAAGAAGCTGTTGTCCATCATTCCGGAACAATTCATGACAGAAAAAAACGACATGTATTCAAGACTTCAGGTGGTATTAGATTATATCTCGAACATGACAGACATATATGCAGTACAACTTTACAAAGATCTGCACGGCATGAACCAAAGTTAAGGAATATATATATTATTTCAACTTATTATTGAGTTATAAGAAATAAAATATTAAGACTCTCGAACACACAAGCATAATATCATTATCGAATTCACGTCACTCCATTCAATTATCAGTAATCTTCTCACCGAGCAAGATTCCGGAAACCATCCAATGACTGAAACTGCCGCCTTCATCTTCACCCTGCGGAATAGCTATAGTAATTGTATGTTTACCGGGTTCAAGGTCTTTAAGGTCGAAATAAACAGGCTGTGCTGCTGTGCCGGGGCACCAGCCGGAGCGAGACAAATCGGAGGATGAAACGCCATTCCAGAAATTACCCGACACCGGATTGTATTCTCTGTAAGTGGCGCAGTCACAACGCCATGGCGTATATGTAAACTTGACATCACCATCAATGATGATGGTATTTTCCTTAGGATTGAACTCATCGCCTTTATCCCAACCGCCATGACCTGTACTTATATATCTCAATCTTACATTCCTCACATCAGCAGGCAATTCGAAAGTCACTGTAAGACTGTCGGTAAGAAACAACCTGCCATAGTTTTGTCCCGCCATTTCCATGACATTGCAAGTGTTGAACAACGGAAGGCTCCAAGCCTTATTGCCACTGACATCACCGCTGTAATCCTGTGGATAGGCAAGAATATCCATACTCAATTTATGTCCACCGCCGTCATAATTGCCAATGAAAGCCCCAATCAGCACATCGCCTCTCAAACGGTCACACAATTCTGTAATCTCCTGTTTATAATGTGCCTCATCCTGCCATGTCATCCCATCCATACTGACATAATCATTATAATGCTTTACACCGAAAGGAGTAAAAAAACGCACCAACTCGACCACCGGCATATAATTGTCTTCCAATCTTATTCCATAATATGTTTCTTCTCTTCTATCTATAAGATTAGGAAGGACTTGAATACTGTCAATTAAAGCATCGGTTAAAGATAATTCCCTATCTTCCGGAATAACAAAAACAGAAGCCGTTCTGTCGTAAGCATCGCCGTTGGAACGTTGATGTATGTCGGCAAAAATCTGATAATGTTCCGGAAGTTCCGGAATATAAAGCCTTTTCAGCACGAGAGTACCATAAGCAAAATGTATCACTGTATCAAAAGGTATCTCGCCTTCAAAATTTTCAATATCGGCAAAATTGATTTGCACGTCGTCAAAAACAGGGATGCGCACCACAAGTTTTCCCTTTCTGACATTGTCGAGTTCTTTTGGCGTCATGCGAACACCGAGTTTTTCAGGTATTATAACAGTATTTTTAAGTTTTTTATCCTTGTTTACATAGCGAAGATCCGTCACTCTGTTGCCATTAATCATCTGACGAACCATCACGCCGTCGAGAACACCGCGCCCCACTGCAGGCATAGCGTCAAACCCATACTTGTCCGTCATCCAAACTTCTATAGTATTTGAATTTATAACAGTCTGATATTTAGTACATTTATACCCATTAACTTCATCTGTTCCTTTAAGTTCAAAAACCACCTTGTCATTATGCAGAGGATAAGCTGTGAAATACGACTCATCACCGGGATAATTGACCTGTATATAAGCAGAATCCCTGTCATAGTCCACAAAAGTATAATCCGTTGAGACACCATTTATCAAGACGCCTTCAAAATCATCGACAGCAACGATTTTCAATTGTCGTGCATTTCTGTAAACCTCAGTCAAGGTAGTATCTCCACTCTCGGAGCCGAGCAAATATGAATGATATACAAGTTTCTGTTGTGAAAACAACTCACTCGTCATCATCATGACAAACAATATCATTATACAACGTTTCATGGCATTTTTTTGCAAAAATAAAAAATTTTACTCTCTCATCAAAAACTATTTTACATTGCAAATAAAATAAATTAAAAAAACTTGACAATAGATTTTAAAATATTCTTTATAAAATTATTCATAAAATAACATAATCATTTTAATATCAAACTAAAACAACAAAATATTTTATTTTTTAACAAATAATAAATGTCACATTAAGAAACACATTAAAATCATATATTAAATAGATATGACATCATTTATCGAGCGATGAAATAGACAAAAATGAAAAATTTAGTTGTAAATTCAGAATATTTTCGCGAATATTGCATATAGAAAAAGAATTAAAACAGTTTTTGTCATGAAGAGGTTATTTTTTCCATTATTATTGGTTGTCATGATGTTACAATCGTGCAGTCAAATAATCAACAACAATGCGCCAAAAAGGGAGCATATAAAATTGGAGTCTGACATTATGACTCCGGAAGTATTATGGTCGATGGGCAGGATTGGCGAGACAGACATTTCGCCGGACGGAAACCGAGTAGTATATACAGTCACCGACTATGACATAAAGTCAAACAGCGGACAATCAAGGATTTATGTATCTGATGTCAGCGGTAAGAATGTAAAATGCATCACTAAGGGCAAAGATGGAGAATACAGTCCGGGCTGGCTCGGCAACGACAGGATAGCATTCATGACCGTATTCAACGGTGCAATGCAGCTTTTTGAAGTAGATGCAAAAGGCAGAAACAGAAAACAACTCACCAACATCGAGGGAGGCATCACAGGTTATAAAGTAAGTCCTGACGGGAATTACCTTGTATATTCTGCTGAAGTAAAGATAAAAGACGACGTACATGACATGTATCCCGATTTACCGCTTACCACAGCGAGAATCAACAACGATTTGATGTACCGTCACTGGGACACATGGGTTGACACTTACAGTCATCTTTTTGTTGCCCAAATACCGGAAAAAGGCGTTGTCAGCGAGGGTATGGATATCATGAAAGACGAGCCTTGGGAGTCGCCGGTGAGGCCATGGGGCGGAATGGAACAGGTTGGCTGGAGCCACGACAGCGGCAGCATACTGTACTGCTGCAGAAAGAAAATCGGGAAAGATTATGCCTTATCGACAAATACCGACATTTATAAATACGACATATCTACCGGCATAACTCAAAACCTTACCGACGGCATGATGGGTTACGACCTTAATTTCACAGTGTCGCCCGATGGCAGCAAGATGGCATGGGAGAGTATGGAACGTGAAGGTTATGAAGCAGACAAAAACCGTCTCTTCGTAATGGATTTCAATACCGGAGAGAAAAAAGACTATACATCCACATTCGACCAGAATGTCAGCAATCTGACATGGAGCAACGACAGCGAGACCATATATTTCATCAGTGACATACACGGGACAGACCAGATTTACGCCCTGAATCTCAAAAGTGAGACCATAAAACAAATCACCAAAGGAACACATAACTTTGTGTCTATTGACGTAGCGGCATTAGGACTTGTTTGCGGAAAACAGTCGATGAGTCATCCTACTGAGTTGTATTTTGTTGACGCATATTCAGGTAAAGAGACTAAAATCACTACTGTCAACGACAACATTTTCAGTCAGTTGACCATGGGTGTTGTAGAATCACGTTGGATAAAGACCACTGACAACAAGATGATGCTTGTATGGGTGATATATCCGCCGCATTTCGATCCCACAATGAAATATCCCACGCTTTTATATTGTGAAGGAGGCCCACAGAGCACAGTAAGTCAGTTCTGGTCATACAGATGGAATTTTCAGATGATGGCAGCCAACGACTACATCATCGTTGCACCAAACCGTCGCGGTTTGCCCGGTTTCGGACAGGAATGGAACGAAGCCATCAGCGGCGACTACGGAGGACAGTGCATGAAAGATTATCTCTCAGCCATAGATGCCATGGCCAAAGAGCCTTTTGTCGATGAGACACGACTCGGTGCTGTTGGAGCGAGTTTCGGAGGATTCTCCGTCTATTGGCTTGCAGGCAACCATGACAACCGTTTCAAAGCGTTTATCGCCCATGACGGCATGTTCAACCTTGAGGCACAATATCTTGAGACTGACGAGATGTGGTTTGTCAACTGGGACCTCGGCGGTCCTTACTGGGACAAAGACAATCCTGTCGTACAATGGTCTTACGCCAATTCTCCACATAAATTTGTCGATAAATGGAATACTCCTATCCTTGTGATACACGGCGACAAAGACTACCGTATCTGCTACACTCAAGGCATGCAGGCTTTCAACGCTGCCGTCCTGCGAGGCATCCCCGCCGAATTTGTTTACTTCCCGGATGAAAACCATTGGGTACTTCAACCTCAAAACGGCATACTCTGGCAGAGACGTTTCTTCAACTGGCTCGACACTTATCTGAAATAAGAATTTTTTTACTCGTTCAATCCGTATTTCTTCAACATCGTAAACCATTGCGGCGACTCGACAATTGCAAGTAAATACGGATTGATTTTTTGTATCAGCAAAGGATTGGGAGATGTAAAACAATAATATTCCCTGTTATTAGGCAAGTCCGTAATCATCAAAGACGCCACATCACTGGCATCCTGCTTTGCCAAAAAATATGCCAACGAAGCATTCTCATCGACGAAAGCATCTATATATCCTTTCAGAAGATATCCCACTCCATCTCCAACATCCTGAAACTCGACAGTCTTTATTCCCTTATGATTAAGATAAAGACTTGTATTGCTGTCTTTCAGGCAACCGACTTTCATTTTATGCAAATCAGCGAAACTATTGACATTGTTGTAAATCTTTCTTGCTGTGAGTTCAGATGACGCTGCTGCGGTAAAACCGCTCACCACGAGAACCGAGGCAAGCATCCATACTGCGGCAATCATGCGACCGGAGCCTGTTGCCGGCACCTTGTCGCCATAACCTACGGTAGTCATGGTGACCCACGACCACCAAAGACCGTCACCTATACCTTTGAACTTGGCAGGAAACTCATTGTTGATCTTTCTCTCAACAATCCATACAAGAAAACCGACCACCATATTCAATACAACAAGAAAAACTATCATTTTCAGGAAATTGACAGAAAAAAGATTCTCGAAAAAGGCGACCCATGGAGAAACAGTCTTTTTGACAGTGGCGACAGCCATGGCAGATATATAAAAAGGCTCGGACGAGAAGTCATCATTCCATGTATCAGACATCGCAACCAAAGGAGCAACAGCAAGATTCATTTTGCGCAAAGCTATATCATGTTCTCCATTGTCTTTCATTACTACTGTATATTTTATTGATAATGAATCGGCAACAGCATCCCACAACTCCAATGACAATCCTTTTGCGACACCGTCATCTACAATCACGAAAGGAGGGTCTTCATCTATACCGAAAACCAAATTGTCTTCTTTGGCATCCGCCTGCAAATTACTTGCCAATAAAACAGAAAAAATAAGATAAATAAACTTCATAACATTTTTTATGAATAACAAAAATCGATTCATGCAGTTTGACAAAAACAGCATTTTATTTAAAAACAGTGTTGTTATTCTCAAGCAATATGCGTAACCGGTCTATCTGTTCAGTATTAAGTCTAATGCGAGATATCCAATTCAGGAAAACTTTGAGATTATGTATATCGGATGCCACAAAAGTATAAATATCATTATCAAGCAGGTGCAATGCCTTTTTCTTCACCGACAAACCATAATAACCTGATAATGAAAGTATATTCAATTGAAACAGACAGCCTGTTTTTAGATGTAGCAAGAACAGATCCACATCGTTAAATTTATGAAACTCAGGATGAGCGAGTACAGGAATCTTTCCATCGGAACAGACCTGCATCAGTCCATCATGGAAAAAGCTCTCCGGTGTCTTCACAGAAGTTTCCATCAACACGTAGTTGGATTTTCCAAGTGTCATGAAGCCGTCGTTTTTATGAGACATAAAACCGTCATCTATTACATACTCTGCAGCCACGTCAAGTTTCATTTTAGTTTTTGTCTGCATTATCGTCCTGTTAAGATGGAAAAACTCCGCTGTCACTGCCGGTTTTCTGTTATGACTGTACCCTACTGTAAAATGCGGCGTCATTATCATTCTTTTGATGCCGACAGCTTCAAAACGTCTTATCACATCCACAGTCTCGCACATCGACTGTACTCCATCATCTATACATGGCATTATATGTGCATGTATATCACTTGTCCCGTCGAACAAACCCTCAGGTAATTTCTTTTTTATCACCTTATCTATGACAAAAACATTTTTCATCTTATGATATACAGGACTTTAAAACATATTTTACAACATTTTATCTATAACATGTTACGGTAGAATGAAATACGAGCACGATATTCACATCCTATCATAAAAAATAATCATAAATCAAATAATAAAATCCAACAATTTTATCTTCAACAGATTACTTTTGACATGACAAGTCAAAACGACAAGAATATTTTGTCAATTAACGATATCTTCATAAACATTTTTCATTTTCGTTATATACGAAGAAGCGTTATACTGCACGTTCACCTCATTTTTCACCACTTCGGCAATGAGACGGGAATTTTCGTTACGCATGACGGCATTAGTTTTTTCTGCAAAATCATTTACATCGTCGGTTTTATACAGATATGCATATTTCCCGTTATGAGACAATTCCCTTGTAACTTCTGTATCGTTTACGACAACGGGAACACCCAATGACATAGCCTTTATCATGTCAAAACCGACATTATCAGACTTTACGACATATACGAAAACATCAAACTGTTTCATGACACCGTCATAATCTCCCGTGTTAATCAATGTAACATAATCCAAAATACACTTTTTAAGACAATAAGAAACGCATTCATTATAAAGACCAGAAATATCCTTGTTTCTTCTACCTGCAATAACACAATGGAAGTCACGACCTTTCTTCCAAAGTTGTCTGACCATTTTGCAGACAAAGAGAAAATCTCTCTCGGCTGTAAAATCACCCACAGTGCCGATGAGATAACAATCCGATGGAAGAAAAAGTTTATCTCTCAATGACTTTTCTTCGACAGTATCGACTTTGCGTGGAAACAGACAATTGGAAACAAGAAAGTTTTTCTTTTGATAAATGCCATATCTTGACATGACATTCTTTCTTTGTGTATCCAAAATGAAGAGAAGAGCATCTGAACGACGTAATAAACAAGGAACCATCAACTTAAAAACACCATTGACATCCAATGCTTTATCCTGAAGTGTCAAAACAGTTTTCACCGGCAGACGCCATGATGCCAATTTAGCGAAGATAACATCAGTAATATGCTGTACATGAATGATATTGACTTTATTTTTTACAAGAAAAGACCTGAAGCGCACAAGTTCAAAAGGATTATAACAGCACAATTCTGATTTATTTAACGGCATGTCAGTTTCAGCATCCGACAGTGGTTTGGCAGCAAAAACGCCCACAATGTCAAATACGGATTTTTCAGTCTTTCTGACGATCTCCAAGGTCATATTTATTACATCAGGATTATTGTCTTTGCCAAGAAGATAAACAACGCGCATAATTCTGAATCATTTTTCAGACATATTAACAAAAACATGTGATAAAATGTTCAGCAAACACAATAGAAGCAAAGCAATAAGAGATGAGTTTTTAATACATTGGTGACCGATAAAAACCGTTATATGTAAAATCATTATTTAACCCACCAGTGCCATCTTATCAACATATTGCAGAGACGCCATGCTATGACGTCTCTACGTGTATGAATACAATCATTGTAAATACTATAAATAATTGATTATCAATAAAAAAAAACATGACAATACATCTGTTTTTCAGACATAAAATCATATTTTTAGATATTATTCAAAGAGAGGCAAAAAAATTTATAGAACATTGATAATTGAAAAAACAAAATCCCCTCCTGTTGGAACATGTCTTCACAGGAGGGGACAGTTACAAATTCATCGAAAAAATTATCTTTTTCCTTTCATCAGTTCCACAAACGGATTATAATAATTCTCGCCCTTAGCTGTCACGCCTTCGAGGCCTTTACCACCATTTTTAGGACGTTTGACATCACCGAAAATGCCTTTTTCGAGTGCTGTAAACAACCCTTCTTTGTTTATCTCCTCGAGCAATGTTATAGTATTGTCCAAAACGAGTTTTGCCCTGTTGCGACAGATGCCGTTTTCTTTAAACTCCATCTCATCGCCTATGCTGCGCATATTGTTGAATATGTATTTGGCATTTTCAATAGACAGATAACGGTCGCTCATAAAAGGCGTATGGATTGCCTCTGTCGGCATGCCGAGGAGCTGGATACCCTGATGTGTCCAGATACCAATCATATTGAACAAGGCGTCCTGAATATGACCGCGGAAGATGTTACCTGTCATAAACTTGGTAGGAGGCATATATTTCAAGGTAGCCTTAGGGAATATCTCTCTTGTCATCTGAGCCTGAGCCAATTCATAGAGGAAGCCGTTTTCGAGCATGGGGTCCATCTCGAAAGCATGCCCCAGCCCCATCTGTTCCTCTTTCAAACCGGCTATCAATGCAAGTTGTTCGTTGATAAGGTCAGAAGCCAAAACGGTATGAGCCGCTTCCACTGCATCAGCGGTAGTAAGATAGTTGTCTTCTCCCGTGTTGATGATGACGCCGGCAAAACCGTTTATAATACGAGACATATACTGGTCGATGAGGGTACGCTGCATGTTGATGTCTCTGAACAGTATGCCGTACAAAGCATCGTTCAACATAACGTCGAGACCTTCAAAAGCGCCCATTATGGCAATCTCCGGCATACAAAGTCCGGAGCAATAGTTACACAGTCTGATATAACGGCCGAGTTCCTCGCCCACCTCATCCAAAGCCTTACGCATGATACGGAAGTTCTCCTGAGTGGCGAAGGTGCCGCCGAAGCCTTCAGTAGTGGCGCCGTAAGGCACATAATCCAGGAGGCTCTGTCCCGTAGTCCTGATGACGGCGATGACATCGGCGCCCTGTCTTGCGCCGGCCTGTGCCTGAATGACATCTTCGTAAATATTGCCTGTAGCGACGATGATATACAGATAAGGTTTCGGTCCCTCACCTATGGTGTTGAGATAATGTTCCCGACGTTCTCTGCGAGTTCTGATGCGGTTGATATTCTCATCCACCACCGGCTGGAGCACGGCAGCGATCTCTTTGGCATCTCTCGTCACCACCTTGGTAATATCCAATTTTCCCAACGCCATCTGTTCAGCTATCTGTTGTGGTTTCAAGCCCGTCTGTATCATGGCATTGGCAATGAAAAACAGCACGCCTTCAGCGAGCACGCCTTTGTCTTTCAGATATTCAACCACAACATTGGGCAGCGGCACCTGATTGTCATCAACGCCGTCGATACCCATGAGACGGCATAGAGTACGTTCCACCGCCACTGTCGTATATTGGTCAACAAAACCCTGCACCTGAACGGCAATATTCTTTGCAAGTTGACGCGCATGTGCTACTTTCTCGAAATCTAATCCTATCTTACTATTCATATTCATATTTTATTTATTGTATTTCCATTATATTCATCATCAAGAAGCATCTTGGCATCAGCTATCCATTCTTCATCCACTCCGAGTGCTTCCGCAATATTCAATGCCTCATGAGGCACGTCACCTTCCTTTGCCTCCACAAGACTGTAATTCATCTTGCCATTCTCGAAACCTGTCACTCTGAGACATCTGCTGTTGAATGTCTTTATATTGTAATGTGTCACTATCACAAGGCTCAAATCCTTGTCCTGCAACAGTTTCACCAAAGCCGACACCAGGGCGGTACCTTCTGTCGGATTTGTGGTCCTTGCAGGTTCATCTACAAGAGCGAGGAAACGTGATTCTTTTCTCGAAGCCTTTATAATAGCGTCAATATTATGCATCTCTGCTGCAAACGACGACAAGCCCTTTTCTACAGACTGTTCATCGGTAAAGCAACAAAAAACATCATTTTGTAACATTATACCGGCTCTCTTTGACGGTATGCCCATGGCAAACTGAAACAAGAACTGACATAAAGCCAAAGTCTTTATCACTACAGTTTTCCCACCCATGTTGGCACCCGTTATTATAGTAGGCATCTTGCCTAAACATATATCAACTGCCTGATAATCTTTATTGTTTTTATTCAATATAGCCTTCACCTCCGGGTTAAACATTCCCTCATACCATGTTTTATCATCTTCAACAGAAGGAAAACACAAACCCATTTTTGTCATCTGTCTTGCTTTTGCGATATTCAAGTCTATAATTGCAAGAGCTTTCTGTGCATCATGCAAAGCGTCTGCATATTGCTGCAACGAAGCCGACAAATGTCCTCTTATCTCATCTTCTATCTCAGCTATCTCATTGAAAACATCTTCATCGACAGTCTCGCTGTTTTTCATTATCCCTCTCAAATATTTCAGTCTGTCGGAGTAGGAATCGTAAATATAAAATGATGCAATACGAAGTCCATCAGGGTCCAGCAGACTCACCACCTCGGCGAGGTCGGGAATATGCACATATTCATCCAAATGCAACTCTCGCATAACAGATTTTATCTCGGCAGACAAGATGGCAAGATATTTCACCTCGAAAAGTTCTATCTCATTCAAGACGCTTTTATTTCTGAGGCTGCGGAAAGTGCCGGCGAGGTCTTTTAGATTACACAATTTAAACATCAAAGTGTCAACAGATATTCTGTTTTCAGAAGACGACACCGCATCATAAAACGCTGACAATACAGAATATTCATGTTCAAGAACATTTCTGTCCTTACACATCTCCGAATCGAGCAAAAGACGTCTTGCATAACCCGAATGTATCTCCAAGTCATCTATCATGAAGCGCAAACCGCAAGGTATATCAGTC
This sequence comes from Candidatus Limimorpha avicola, assembly GCF_056978975.1. NCBI lineage: Bacteria > Pseudomonadati > Bacteroidota > Bacteroidia > Bacteroidales > Candidatus Limimorpha > Candidatus Limimorpha avicola. The sequence continues at coordinate 52,394 of NZ_DBMCYK010000007.1, read as the reverse complement.
AATTGTCTCAGTTGCATAAATTTTTCTTTAAATCATATACCGGAAGGTTAATGGCTTCCGACAACTTGTCACACAATTTCTCCGAGTCAAGGACAATGCCGTTAGGTGAGGTAGGATTCACTGTCACAGCAATAAGTTTACTTTTTTGCATTACGCATAATCTGTTGCCGCCACCGGTGAACATCCTGTAAGTCAAAGGAGATATAAATATCTTTGTAAAATCTCTGACAACGAGTTCAACCCCTTTAAACACCTTATTCCGGCGCAGTCGATTCAAAAAAGCATCTGTCAATGCGCCGGTCACGAACAATGTCCTGCAATGCTGCATGTCACCAATATCAAATTCAGGAGACAATGAAGATGCTGCATGCATATCTCTCAGTCTTCCTTCATCGTCAACAGCCCAGACTCCTGTTATAATATCATTAAATCTCAAGACGTTATCATCCGATGTCCTGTCGAGATTTATCATTTCCACCATGAAAGCGGTTTTTTGAACGAGATTCATGATATTGGCAGACAAGGCAGCGCCGGTTGACAATATCATAGACTCGCTTATCGCAGGTGAAGCAAGGCTCATGCGTGACAATGCCCCATCCACGATAATCAAGTCAACATCATATTTTTTCATAGAGTCCATCCATCTCTTCAATCCACTGCCCGATGAGGGTCCGGACAGGAGCACCTTACCATTTGACAATGCCTTTGCTGTCACCACGTAACCCAATGATGTACTCTCGTTGCCGACTTCAAGCAATTCCGACAACACCTTTCTCATGAGATAATGTTTCTCGCTTGTAGCAAAATACATGCCCTCTCTCAACATTATCTCCGGTTTTGCCGTATGAGTCACCTGGTCGGTAGTCTCTCCGTCTATGCCAATAGAACTGACAGCGACTTTTATTATGTCTAACGGCAATCTTCTCATCACATAATTGAGACACTCCGTTTTGCCGGTATTTTTTTCCATACCGACAATGGAACAACTGCTGTATTTCATCAGTTCATCAATGAAAGGCATAGCAATATCATTAACTGTCAATTGTCAAACGACTATTGACAACACTTGTCATTTCAGTTTCTTTTGGCGTTCATGACGGTTAAGATGAGCCGGTTCAATGTTCATCTTCTCGCCTTCGAGCAAAGAAATAACACCATCCACCGGTTTATCCTTGTCTGTTTCTTCACGGACAGCCATCTCCGCCATTCTGCGTTTCTCACATTCGGCACAATGGCAGTCGTTGTGATATTCAGCAGGTTCTGTATATGTAGTGATAACGCCTTCGAAGTTACGCAACACCACTTTGCCGGGAGCCTGTGATATGACATACTGAGGCATAACGGGAGTCTTGCCGCCGCCACCGGGAGCGTCAATAACGAAAGTAGGTACGGCATAGCCTGAAGTATGACCTCTGAGACCTTCTATTATCTCAATGCCCTTTGAGACAGGAGTACGGAAATGTTCCAGCCCCATCGAGAGGTCGCATTGATAAATGTAATAAGGTCTGACACGCATCTTAACCAAAAGATGAACAAGATGTTTCATCACATGGACACAGTCGTTGACATCACGGAGCAACACGCTTTGGTTTCCGAGCGGCACGCCGGCATTGGCGAGCATCTCGCAAGCCCTGACAGCCTCCGGAGTCACCTCGTTAGGATGATTGAAGTGTGTATTCAACCAAATAGGATGATATTTCTTCAGCATCTCACAGAGTTCAGGAGTGATACGTTGAGGGCACACCACGGGAGTACGTGTCCCAAGACGCACTATCTCGACATGTGGTATGGCGCGAAGACGTGAGATGATATATTCCAATTTCTTGTCGCTGACCATAAGAGCATCACCGCCAGACAACAGCACGTCGCGCACCTCTTCAGTCTTCTCTATATATTCTATAGCTTTCTCTATTCTGTCGGCAGGAGACTCGTCATCTTTCTGTCCGGCAAAACGGCGACGGGTACAGTGACGGCAGTACATGGAACACATGTCGGTGATAAGGAACAGCACTCTGTCCGGATAACGGTGTGTCAGTCCGGGTACAGGAGAATCCTCATCTTCATGCAACGGGTCCAACAAATCGGCACGTGATATATGTGTCTCAGCAGCTGTAGGAATACATTGACGACGCACCGGGTCATGAGGGTCGTCAGGATTTATCAGACTCAAATAATAAGGTGTTATTGCCATACGCAGTGTTGTCAAAGCATTACGCACGCCGTCCTCTTCCTCAGGAGTGAGTTTGATATATTTTTTCAACTCGTCCAATGTCTCGATACGATTCTTAACCTGCCATTTCCAATCGTTCCACTGTTCGTCTGTCACTTCGGGGAACAATTGTTTTCTTCTTGATTCTGCCATAATATTAATACTCCATAATTAAAGATGTGGACTCATACATCTCTGCACAAATCCACATCATCATTTCAAATCATTTAAGCATATAGTTCTTCAAACACCTTACGGAGTTCAGCGTTCTCGCGCAACTCCTGCAATGTAATCTCGGCATGGCCTTTAGTATAGCCATTACCTATAATCATATTGACGTCGGCACCAACGCCTTCAGCACCGAGGGCTGCCTTGGTGAAGCTTGTAGCCATAGAGAAGAAATACACAGTACCATTTTCTCTCGTACACAACACCGATGTCATCTCAGTATCCGGTATGTTAACATTGTTGATGGTGATATCAGCCATCTTGCCGTTTGTCAAATCGCTTACGATTTGCATAGTCTCAACCGGGTTTGTAGCATCGCCCGAGAACACATGGTCGCAGAAGCCGAGTTTTATCAAACGCTCTGTTGACTTAGGGCTGTGGCACATTCCAATGACCTTACCTGTCACGCCGACACGTTTCTTTGCCTCATAGCAGCATAGCATGCCTGACTTGCCACCTGCGCCAATGATAAACACTGTGTCACCGGGTTTGCAAAGTTTAGCTGTCTGTGCAGGAGCTCCGGCTACGTCGAGAGCCGACAATGCGAGTTTCTCAGGCATATCGGTCGGTATCTTGGCGTAAATGCCGCTTTCGAAAAGTATGGCTTTACCTTTTATGTCAACCTGATCGACATCAGGACGTATTTCAAGAATTTCATCGATGCGAAGAGGTGTCAATGACAATGATACCAGGGTAGCTATTTTATCACCTTCCTTAAGGTCGATCTTTCCCTTCAAGGCATCTCCTATTTTCTCAACTGTACCAAGCAACATACCACCTGAACCTGTCCATGGGTTGCGGTGTTTACCCTGTTTCTCAACGATTTCTAACATTATCTTCTTGATTTGTTCCGGATCGTGGTTAGCTCTGTTGGAAATATCTGTAAATGAAGCTGAGTCTATATTCAAAGTCTTGACATCGATTAAAATCTCGTTATCGTAGATTTCATCCATGTTGTTATCAATCTTGTTAGCCGGTTGTGGGAGAACGCCTTTCGGCTCAATTACACGGTGTATACCGTATTTATTACCATGTTTTTGCATAAAACTTAATTTAATTTTGTTGTTAGATAATTTTAATTATTTAATATTCAATTATTTTCTTGGTTTAAGTCCCAATATTGCGCGAGCCTCTTCCGAGGTAGCCACCGGACGACCGAGTTCATTGGCGATACGGACTACTTTAGCCACGAGTTCGCCGTTTGATTTAGCGAGTACACCTTTGGAGAGGTACAGGTTATCTTCGAAGCCAACTCTTACATTTCCGCCCATTGCTATTGCTGCCGCTGCCATAGGGAAAGCATGACGACCTATGCCCGTCACTGTCCAGGTAGAGCCTGCCGGTATGGCATTCACGAGCCAGCACAGATTAGGCACTGTAGCCGGAGTACAGCCGGGAACACCGAGTACGAAGTTGAATTGCAGCGGATTGCCGGGCACCTCGCCTTTACGTACCATGGTAAGTACCGTATCGAGATGACCCATCTCGAAGCACTCGTATTCCGGTTTTATGTTATTCTCCATCATACGTTTGCCAAAGGCTCTCATCATCGGCATGGTGTTGTCGAAGATTTCGTCGCCGAAATTACATGTGCCGCTGTCGAGCGTTGCCATCTCCGGGAACAACTCCGTAGGCTGCAGTCTCTCTTCAGCCGACATTCCCACTGCGCCTCCTGTAGAAGGAATGAGAATGACCTCGGGACATGCCTTGTATATGGCGTCAATACACTCTTTGAAACGGGCCTTGCTCTGTGTAGGAGTGCCATCGTCTTCACGTACATGAAGATGTACTATTGCAGCACCTGCATCCACTGCCGATTTCGCCTCACGCACTATCTCTTCCACTGTATAGGGCACCGCCGGATTCTGTTCTTTTGTTACTTCAGCACCGCATATTGCTGCTGTTATGATAAGTTTATCCATATTACTTGTTATTTCTTTGACATTCTTTTAATGTAACACATGTTCCCGATGCCCTGCACACCACCACAGGTTCTGCAAGTACATCGGCAGCCGAATCGGAGATGTCGGGACGCGGCATGATGACTTTTCTTGCCTCGAAGACCATCTTACGCGAAGTATTGCCTTCCGACACTATCTCACCGACAGCCTCTATATAGTCGCCGGCATAAACAGGGGCCAAAAACTCCACGTTGTCGTATGCTCTGAAGAGACCCTCGTCGCCGTCACGCATTATCAACAACTCGGTAGCCACATCGCCAAAAAGATGCAACATGTGAGCACCATCTACCAGATTACCTCCGTAATGAGCATCTTTGGCACTCATACGGACTCTGATCATCGATTTATACTTCTTTTCCATTTCCATAATTATTTCTCTACATAAATACCATTCACGAAAATTCCCGACACATGAACATGTTCAGGAGCTATCTCTCCCGTTTTGACCAACTTCTCCGCCTCAACTATCACATAGTCGGCTGCCATTGCCATCAGAGGGTTGAAGTTCTGTGTCGTTCCTATGAACACCATATTACCCTCTTCGTCCACTATGTTCGCTCTCAGGAAAGCTATGTCTGCTTTAAGAGGTTTCTCCAACAGATAGTCTTTACCATCCACATTGATAATCTCTTTTCCTTCGGCTATGACAGTACCAAGACCTGTAGGTGTCAGAACTCCACCCAAACCGGCGCCGTAAGCTCTGATACGCTCTGCCAATGTCCCCTGAGGCACATATTCCACTTCCAAAGTGCCTGCATTCTTCTGTGCCGCTGTCTCCTTGTTGGTTCCCGTATGAGACACTATGGCTTTCTTAACCTGATGATTAGCAACAAGTTTACCATGTGCGACATTATCATACGCCGTATCATTTGAAATGATGGTTAAATCTTTTACGCCTTTTTCCACCAAAGCGTCTATGATTTGAACTGCACTGCCAACACCAAGGAATCCACCAAACATAATTGTCATTCCATCATGGACTCTCGAAATGGCTTCTTCTAATGTAATCTGCTTATTCATAGCTGTTTATATTTTAAATTTTATTACTTAACCTAAGTTTAAGACTGCAAATTTAGTAAAAATTCTTTAGAGTTTCACTTTTTATTTATTAATATTTAATGTTTTTCGTTTAATTTGTGTTTCAGATTGCAAACCTAATCTTTTCCGGCATTCATGCAATGCCCTTGCAATAAAAAATCCATTTCTCATCAATGATTAGAAACTTATCATGACCATACAAAAATCCTTAAATCAGAAGCATTCCATATTGTTCATATTTTAATGTCAAAATACAATAAAAAATCATTGATTTAATATACAAAAAAAACAAAATCATCTTTTCCTTTTAAATTTCATGAAATCATCAATCATAATTGAATATAAAATTCACTTTTAACTCGATAACAAACGGATATAATCATCTCAACATATTACAAATCTTTTCTTCGAAAACAATTATCGCAAAATCAAGTACGATCAACGATTTTCACTTAAAAACATCGACTATTAAGTCAATGAGTTTTCAAATATCTATATTGAACAGAATCACAATCTTATTACATTTCAACCGCAGTGTATTATTTTTATTTCAATTCTTACCTGATAAAAAAACATCATTGACATAAATTCTTTTCAAATCATAATATTAAAAACAACATAAAAAAATTTAAAATCTTAATAATTATACAATTCCGAAATGATTAAAACATATACTTTCTTTCAACATTAATGATTTTCAGAACATGTTGTCAACTTTTTTTAAAAAAACTGTTATTTTTTCTTGACTTTTCATAAAATTCAACTTATCTTTGTCACAAATTTAAAACTTGTCAGGTTATGTTGACAATAATGATTTTAACTATTCTTGTGTTCGGATTGCAACTTGTAGTGTCACACTACACAGAGGAAGGCGATATACCTTCAAAAAATTCATACAAAAGGAATATGACAATATACATAATAAGTGCCATTGTCTGTACCATTTTGGCAATACTTTTCGGTAAAAACATTTACGACAAATGGATTGAGGGGGAATCGAGCATAATATTGATAGCGATATACATTGTCTTTATAATCGGAAGTACAATTCATTTTATACATAGTTTCAGGAAAATAAAAAATCAATCATTATAAAAACCGTTCTATTCATTTCTTTTACAGTGATTTATGAGCATCATCGATGATGCTGTATTTCAAGAAGAAAAGAAATTTCAGCAAAAAACGCGAGTTTGAATATCAGACCCGCGTTTTTATGATTACGATTGTAAGTTTAATTTAAAATAACATCCACATTTCCGATCTTGGTATCGAGACATTCATAAGATGCCGCATATTGCAATATGGCAATTCTGACTTTCTCACTTGGTTTAGCATCACTACAAAATGCGCGTACCGAATCTTTAATGCGTGCCTCAAAAGAGACGTCATTATCACAATGTGATGGTAAAAAATGTGTAACTTTTAAACTCATAGGCGATATTTTCGTTAACAAATACGGAAATATAACGGCTATGAGTTTTATTTAGTATGACGATACAAAATTATTTTATCGTCAGCACCAAATCTTTCTCTTTCACCATTTTACGCATATTAATCAAGGCATAGCGCATTCTTCCGAGAGCAGTATTGATACTCACGTTGGTAGCCTCCGCTATATCCTTGAAAGACATCTCGGAATACATTCTCATGTGCAACACCTCTTTTTGTTCCGGCGGAAGAAAATCAATCATTTTACGCACATCTTCATAAATCTGTTCCGTAATTATGGTTTCCTCTATAGACGGGTCCGCCAGTTTGGCGTTGTCCATAAGGTCGTATTCCTTGTTAACAGCCTCAACGACAGGCAGACGTTTCGATTTGCGGAAATAATCAATGACAAGATTATGCGATATACGCATCGCAAACTGTATAAATTTGCCTTCCTCCTTATAAGAGCCGGCTTTTATTGTTCTTATTATTTTAAGTATGGTGTCCTGATAAATGTCATCGGCAAGTTGCTTATCCTTCACAAGCATCAAGACATAGGAATAAATTTTATTCTGATGACGGTCAATTAAAATTTCAAAACTTGAAATATCACCTTTACGGTAATTTTCAACCAACTGTCTATCATTTAATATCTCAGACATATTTCCTCCCTTTATTTAATGGTTTCGTATGTAAAGGGTAAAATCTATTCTATAATGTCTCTCCTATTTTTTAACTGTTTAACAATTCGACGACTTCTTCTATTTAATTTTCTGCAAATTTAATGCATTTTTTAATGATGTCAAGGTTTTTTTTGTATTTTCGTGAAATTTTTTTCGAGAAGGTATAGAGTGATGAAGAAATCAGACAAGATAGAGATACGTGGTGCAAGAGTCAATAACTTGAAAAACATCGACATAGACATACAGAAGAACAAGTTGACCGTTATCACCGGTTTATCGGGTTCCGGAAAATCGTCTTTAGCTTTCGACACCATTTATGCTGAAGGACAGCGTCGTTATGTCGAAAGTCTCAGTGCTTACGCACGACAGTTTATGGGCAGACTGCGCAAACCGGATGTTGACAGAATATCAGGTCTGTCTCCTGCCATTGCCATCGAACAACGCACCAATTCTTCCAATCCTCGTTCTACAGTTGGCACTACTACAGAGATTTATGAGTATTTGAAACTGCTTTTTTCAAGGGTGGGTCATACTTTCTCTCCCATATCAGGTGTGGAAGTAAAAAGCCATCAGGTCGGCGACGTGGTGGATTTCATCTTCTCTCAAATCAACAATGCGGTATATATTCTCTCTCCTGTTATCCTTCCTGAAGGCAGAACATTGAAGGAACATTTGGAGATATTATTGCAACAAGGATTTAACAGATTGATTGTCAATAATAAAATTATACGTATCGAAGATTGTCTCAAAGAAAACATAACAGAGAACACCGACAACATCAGAATCTTGATCGACAGACTGAAAGTCAATGACAAGACACAGGAGCTTGTGGGACAGATTTCCGACTCGGTGCAGACAGCATTTTACGAAGGTAAAGACAGCTGCATAATACTTGTGGATAATAACGGAAGTTTCTCCGAACATTATTTTTCTTCACGTTTTGAAGCTGACGGCATGACATTCGAACAACCGTCGGTACATCTGTTTTCATTCAACAGTCCTTACGGGGCATGCAGTGTCTGCGAAGGGTTCGGCACCATCATAGGCATAGACGAGAATTTGGTTATTCCAAACAAAAGTCTGTCATTATACGACAATGCCGTTGCCTGCTGGAGAGGCGAGAAAATGAGTGCATGGCGCGATGCCATCATCAAGAAAGCTCGAAAATGCGACTTCCCCATTCATACTCCTTACAATCAGCTTACTGAAAAACAGAAAGACTTGCTTTGGAACGGATGCAGTTATTTCCAAGGCATTAATGACTTCTTCAAAGAGGTTGAGTCTCAGACTTACAAGATACAATACAGAGTGATGATGTCTCGATACAGAGGCAAGACAACATGTCCGAAATGCAAAGGCATGCGACTGACAGAAGCCGCTCAATATGTGAGAGTAGGCGGTAAAAACATCAATGAACTTGTATCCATGCCGTTGGAGAAACTGAAAGACTTTTTCGACAATCTAACGTTATCTGAAACAGAACATTCCGTGGCGGAACGTCTTCTCGTTGAGATACGCAACCGTCTTGACTTTCTAATAGACGTAGGTCTCGGGTATCTCACATTGAACAGGACCTCATCCACCTTGTCAGGCGGTGAGTCGCAGCGCATCAACCTCGCCACCTCGCTCGGGAGCAGCCTCGTGGGGTCCATTTACATACTCGATGAACCGAGTATAGGGCTTCACTCCCGTGACACACAACGACTTATCAAAGTACTAAAACATCTGCGCGACATAGGCAATACCGTCATTGTTGTGGAACATGACGAAGATATAATAAGAAGTGCAGACGAGATAATCGACATAGGCCCATACGCCGGAGTTTTCGGCGGAGAACTCGTATTTCAAGGCGACATAAACACCATGCTGAAAGAAGGGAAAAGTCTCACTGCCAGATATCTCTCGGGCGAGATGAGTATCCAAACACCTGCAACACGCAGGAAATGGAACAATTACATCTCTTTTAAACACTGCTCTGAGAATAACCTCAAAGATATTACAGTAAAAATACCTGTCGGCATAATGACAGTGATAACGGGTGTCAGCGGCTCCGGGAAGTCATCATTGGTTAACAACATCATTTACCCTGAACTGAAGAGATATTTGGACGGCACCATAGACAGAAGCGGAGTTTTTGAAAATATCACATTGACAACCCATCAGTTAAAAGCCGTAGAATATATAAACCAGATGCCTATAGGCAGGTCGTCGCGCTCCAATCCGGTAACATATATAAAGGCTTTTGACGACATACGACAGCTGTTTGCCGAACAGAAACTTGCCAAAATGCGTGGATATAAGGCAGGATATTTCTCTTTCAATGTTCCCGGCGGACGTTGCGACAATTGCGAGGGTGAAGGACAACTGAAAGTGGAGATGCAGTTTATGGCAGACGTTTATCTCATTTGCGATGTTTGTCACGGGCAACGTTACAAGGAAGAGGCGTTAGAGGTGAAGTTCATGAATAAAAACATAAACGACATTCTTAACATGAGCATTGACGAGGCTCTGGATTTCTTTTCCCGTCCCAACGACTTCAGCAACATAACGGAAAGGATAACAATGAAACTCAAGCCACTGCAAGATGTGGGGTTAGGTTATCTGAAGATGGGACAGCCTTCATCGACGTTAAGCGGCGGTGAGGCACAACGTATCAAATTGGCATCTTTCCTCGTAAACGGTTATAATGAGAAACCTACCCTTTTCATTTTCGATGAGCCTACTACAGGACTTCATTTCCATGACGTCAAAAAACTCCTTGCCGCCTTCGACGCACTGATAAAAAACGGCCATTCCATCATTGTCGTGGAACATGACCCCGATGTCATAAAGTCAGCCGACTGGATAATAGACCTTGGTCCGGAAGGAGGCGACCTCGGAGGGAACATCGTATTCGAAGGCACTCCGGAAGAACTTTTGAGATGCGACAAGTCTTATACTGCCGAGGTTTTAAAAAGAGTGATGAACAGATAACAACTGCCTGTAACTCATTTATTTACTACTGTCAAGATAGCGAAAAACCTTTGAAAAATCATCAAAAACGACAATCTTTCAAAGGTTTATTCATTCCATTCATATCCCGAAGTTATTTCAGCTTCATAAGAATTTCATTATCTTCAAGATAAATTAACAAGGCGAGTAACGGAACAATACACGCCGGCAACAATTATTTTTTTACTATTTTACGTTCTATCTCTTCCACCGGCAATTCTTTAGTACACAAGAACCAGTCGTGACAGCGGACATTTTTGTCATGACCTTCCATACGTTTCTGTGCTATGCCGCAAGAATTGGCAGTAGGGACTATCACATCGTCGCCGGGGCGCCAGTCTGCCGGCAGGGCAACGCCGAAATGGTCTATGGTCTGCAGTCCTATAAGCACGCGTTTTATCTCGTCGAAATTGCGTCCCAAAGCGAGGGGATAATACATAATACAGCGTATCTTGTCTTCCGGGTCTATGAAAAATACAGTCCTCACTGCCGCCGTATCAGTCTCGCCCGGATGTATCATGCCATATTTTTTTGCTATATCCATTCCAATATCCACTATGACAGGGAACTGCACCTGTATGTCGCTCATGCCGTTGAATTCTATCTTCTCTCTAATAGTCCTGAGCCAGGCGATATGGCTGTACAGACTGTCTATCGACAATCCGATAAGTTGACAGTTAAGCTCTTCAAAAGTCTTTGCCATACTGCCGAAAGTCATGAATTCCGTAGTACAAACAGGTGTGAAATCAGCAGGATGGCTGAATAAGATTTTCCATTTCCCCTTAAAATCTTCAGGGAATGAGATATTGCCCTGAGTGGTGACAGCAGTAAAATCAGGAGCATAATCTCCTATCCTTGGCATTGTGTTTTCGTTTCTTGTTTCCATATTCATGTTTTTAAAAGGAAACAATCATCATTGATTAAAGATTGAAAACAAAAGTTAAATTAAAATCTTTCTTGTAAATTTGATGTACAAGATTCATAGAGAACCATAGATACTGTTCCAAAAAAGTGTGTAAAATTCAAATTTTATCATTTTTTCGATGTCGCTATTTTTGAAAAAATTTCCGACCGCCGAAAGGCGGTATCTTTATCGTGCGGCTTTTAAATGCCGCACGAATAAATCAAATGAACCAAATAAATACAACGCGCTTCGCTTCTATTCTGAAACAGGGCGCACGGAAAGACCGTAGTAGCGGATGTTCCAACCCGTGCCGTGATTGTCACTGATGAAGTAAAGGTTGTACGCGTCCTGAGTATTGCTCTCGTACGGCGTAGAACTCCAATAGTATCCGTTCGAACCTGCGTCGTAAAGCGACGTCCCGTTACGGCCACCCGCAGCAGGAAGAAAAATACTGTTACCATTTGGGCCGATTACCTTATAACCTTTATTTCCGTCTTCATTCGTCATTATCCATGTACAGTTTTTCAATAATTCATCAAACTCCGCTTTTGTCGGCATTCGCCACGTCCCTCCCCAATTGGCTCTCGCTGCATCGTAACTCGCATTACCTCCTATATCTCCAATCTTTTTATTATATGTTTTACTGTTTTCATAAGTATAACTCGTTTTTGTCGTCGTTTCTCCCCAGGCATAATAATCACCGTATTCCGATGGTGAATTAGCTCCCACATTGCATGTAGCCCATTTCAATCCGCTCGGCAACCCAAGGTCAACATATTCATGCCCGTTAATCTTGTTTTCCGTAACTTCAAAATCATATCTCGTAGAACCATTCTCCGTCTGCACATACTCTTCTTTTTTTTCAACATGAGTTTTTTCATCCTCACTCGAGATTTCTCTTTTAACAAAACTCAATTTCTCATTCACATTCAGCACTTCTTTCTCTATTATTGTTATTTTCTTGCTCACTGTTTCATATCCTTGTTTTTCAAGTCTCAACTCTCGGGTACCCACCAATATGTCGGTGATATATTCCGGCGTCGTTCCAAGCATTTTACCATCCACGTATATATCGGCTCCCATCGGCGTCGTTGCCACATCCAACGTACCGTACACCGGCTCAGGATTCGGTATCACCACTCTCTCTTCCTTTCCTGTCGTCAGTCTCACATTCACTGTCGCCGTAATATGAGACTCCTTTCTCGCCTCAAACAGATGTTCCCCTCCCATCAGTTTTCCCATCCAGCTCCCGGTTCCTTTATATTCATTGTCAACATATATTTCTGCTCCGGCTTCCGTTTCCACTGTCACATTTGCATAATTTCCCCTCATCTCCATCTTTGCTTCCGTTGTCTCTCCATCCCTTACTACATAAGTCCTCTCCTCAGGATAATACATCTCTTTCACCACTCTCACCTTATACTCACCACTCTTGATTTTGTCTGCCTTATATGGTGTCTCTCCCATCTTTATTCCATCAACATATACGGCAGCTCCGCTCTCCGGCATGCTCGTAACATTAAGACATCCAAATGCAGGTCGCATTATCTTATCTATCACTGTCTTTTCAGTATAACTAATCTTAACCTCTCCGCTCTCCGCATGATACATGTTGCATTCTATCTTCCACCTGTGTGTCTCTCCCGCATTGTATAACAGAAACACTTCTTTCTCCCCTACAAAGACATCATCAACATATATCAACGCATTGGGCTGGTCCGCTTTTATTATCAGATAGTTTCTTACTACATTATTAACTTCCTTGTCTGCCGTTATTACCATGGCATAACACGTCTTCTCTTTCAGTGCATACGGCATGTCGTATATGGTCTTGCCATAGTCGTCATGTCTTATCACCAACTGGCTGCGTCCCGGTGACAGATACACCCATATCTCTCCGGGTGGAAAACTGACATCTACTATCTGCGTCGCCATATCTCCTGTGAAAAAGAACTTCCTCCTCTGCTCTCCGTCTATTCCCATTGTCGTTATCTTCAACAATGCACAATTGAACCCGTTACGGTCCTGCTTGGGATTTATCCTCGCCGTAAGGTCTGCCTCGTCAGGTTCTATGGACAATACCTTTATCTGAGAATATGAAACCATTGTTACAAACAAAAATAAAACGGATATAAGTATTTTCTTCATGGTTTACATTTATTTTTTGCAAAAATATAAAATAGGCCTTTTATTTAAAAATTTATTTGTAAAAAAATTTACAATAATTTTGTAGAAACGGCATAATATACAGCCGTATAGAAATGGCATGTACATACGATGAAATATAGTCTTTTCTTTTTGGATTTTTCAAGACGCCATACCATGATGTCTCTACATGTAAATCATATTTGGATTTCATTGGAATCCGATATTGACAAATTGTTTTGTGGCAGAATGAACATTATTAAGGAACAATATCAGGATTTGAATGAAATGGAGTTCAAGATATGTATTCGGTCACATTTTGATTTGTCCAAAAAATAAGAAACCGATTTCATGCATTGTTCTGTTTGTAACATAGATAAATACAGTTCCAAATTATGCGGTAAAATGACGAAAACAAACAGTAATACCATGTAAATGCCGAAAAAAAGTTTGTAAAAAACGCCTTGTACTTTCTTCATATAATATTTATAATCAACATTTTATATATATAACTGTACTAAAAAAAGTTTGTAAAGCTTTTTTCAGCCTGTTTTTTTCATATTTTATTCATTAAATTTGCGTAATTGAAAAAGAAAAAAATGTTATGAAATTAAATTCAGTAAATAAGGAAGCATTACTGAGAGAGAACAGGCCAAAAAAAGTTATTCACAAAATTTTTGGAGGCAATGTTTACGACGAAGTAACAGACAACGGAGTACGAAGTAATATAATAAAAATATAAAACATCAATTCATGAAACGTATATTGAAATACATTGATAAAGTCTCCGCAAAAAGAGTTGCCGTTTGCGAAGACTATCAACGACTATCGGAAAAATAATTTGAAACGACTCTTTGTCACGAAAATAATGACAGTATATGCCATGAAGAAAAGTAAATAAAAGACATATAATCTGATTAAAGAAATCTAAAAATCAATGTTATGAAAAAATTTTATACAACTAAGAAAGTGATAATGCTATTGATAATGGCAATGACAGCAACTTCGGTTTTGCAGGCACAGACAATGAAAGTAAAAAAGATTGTCAGTGAAGCAAAAGATGAAAAGAAAGAAGTTTATGAAGATGTAAATCAGCAGAGAGACAGGAATCCCGTCACGGATTTGGAGTTGGAGAGGAAGGAGAACAATGCTGTATTGTTGACATGGAACTATCCCGAGGGATTTATTCCCAAGGAGAGGGCAACATTGTCGTGGAGCGGAGATTTTAGCAGTATGGTTGCAGCAGGACAGTCAGAGGGAGATATAGCCCACAGATATGAAGTCTCGGATTTGCAGGACTATATAGGATGGAAAGTAAAATACATAGGGATTGTGCCAATAAGTGACGGACATTATCATTCGGTGAGGATATGGGAAGGACCGGAGGGAGACAGTCTGGAACAGGTGGCGGACAACCTGACACTGATATACGAAAAATCAGCAGAGAATCTGTCGTATAATGTAAGAAACTACATTCCGATAGATAGTGAAATAACGATAGAGGAAGGGAAAGAGTTTTGGTTTGGAATACGGACAGTACCTATTTACATGACTTTTCAATATACATGGCCTATTGATGGAGGTCCTGTAGTGTCAGAAAAAGGAGATCTTTATCGGTATGTTGATGGATATTATGAGTATGAATGGGAATCTTTGTTACTATATGGTGGTATTAATTCCAATTTCTGCATAGAAGTTATATTGGAGAATCCTGATGGCAAGATGGTAAGAATGGGATACGGGAATGGAGACGATGAGACGGAAGAGCTTGAGGGTTATGAGATATATGCCGATGAAGAACAGATAGCAGTAATAACGGACCCTCATTTTCTGGAATATGAGGACTATCGTTTTGTGAGAGGAGAAGTAAACTATTGTGTAGAGGCGGTATATACGACAGGCAATGCGGAAGCCGTATGCGGAAGCATAGAGATATTGACAACGGAAGAAGGAGGGATGACAGAAACATCAATATCGAAAGTATATCCCAATCCGGGAGAGAATATCTTGAACATCAGGACATCATTTCCGGAAGGAAGGATAGAAATATATGACATTCTCGGGAAAATGATATATAAACAGTATATCACCGAAGAGGTCACGAAGATATCGACAGAAGGATGGGCAAAAGGGATGTATTTGTGGAAAGTTTTCAGTGAAGGAAAAGAGACAGAAAGCGGTAAATGGATAAAGCAATAGTAGTTTTTAAGAAATAGTTAAAAAAACATTATAGATTAAGAGAGGCTGTTTGACACTTTTATTGTCAGGCAGCCTCCACTCTACTATAACGTTTCCACGGTGTGTTTGTCTCAAATACTGAATTATTTCACTTCATCAGGATAAGGACAGATAACTCCTGTTGCCTTATAAGACGGCCGTTGAGCATTTGACGTTTTCAAACAATCCGTCAATTCTTTGGAAAGTTGTTTTACTATTTCCGGGAACTCCCGTGCAATATCGTTTTGTTCACCTATATCATTCCTGACGTCATACAGGCGTTTTTGTTGTGTTTCCCAATGATAAATCAAATGGTAATCGCCTTTCAGTATGGCAGAATATGCGCCATAACCCTCTTCCGTATTCTGAGTCTCGCCCCACAAGTTAGGGAAATGCCATATCACTGGTCTCTCACGTTTTATTGAGGGGTCGCGCAACACATCGGCGAAACTGATGCCGTCAACAGTCTGTACTGTCTCATAATCATGCACGCCGGCCATTTCCAGGATGGTAGGAAAAAAGTCTTCAATCATCACTCGTTGAGATATTTCAGTGCCTGCTTCCGTCACACCCGGCCAATATATCATCATGGGTTCTCTTACGCCACCCATGAAGGCAGACCCTTTTCCTGCGCGTGCCGGATAATTCTGGTCACGGTTTTCCAAGCCTTGCCGCACATTATTCAATGCCTGTCCTCCATTGTCCGACATGAACAATATTATCGTATTGGCAGCCACTGCAGGTTGCGACTGTAAGAAATCCATAATATCGCCAAGACTTTTATCCATACCTTCGACCAGAGCTGCATATCTTGCTTCATTTTCGTTCAAGCCGGCATTGAGTTGTGCATCATATCTGCCACGATATTTATCGCTGAACCGGGCATCGTCGTTATATGGAGAATGTACTGCATAATGTGACATATATAAGTAAAACGGAACATTTTCCCGTATAGGTTTTTTCATTGCCTCAACAGCTTCCAATGTCAAGGCTTCCGTAAGAAAGATATCCTGTCCATGATATTTTTCCAATCCGCGCACCTCGAATGCCGTTCCTTCACCGAAATTCTCAGTACCGAGATAGCTGCCCGGAGCTCCATTTGCTCCACCTCCAATATTAACGTCAAAACCCATGTTATCGGGGTCTTCTCCGGAAGTATTCCTTGCTCCGAAATGTGCTTTCCCGCAATGTATGGTATAATAACCATGCTGTTGCAGTATCTTTGGAAAAGATGTTATCAAAGCGGTGTTTTTCAAATCATCCGGATTATCTGTGCTGTCCGGCTGTATTCCGTTGTAGTTCCATTCAGGCAATTGAAGAACATCGCTTCCGGCATCCGTCTTCTGGTCATAGTTCAATGTCCAGTTTGTTACACGATGACGTGCAGCATTCATGCCCGACATCAGACTGCAGCGTGTAGGCGATGATATGGCACAAGCGTATGCCTCGGTAAATCTCACACCCATTGCCGCCAAACGTTCCATGTTAGGTGTATGATAACGGGCATTCAAGGCTGTGGAATCACTATAAAATGGAACCGAAGTATCTTGCCATCCCATGTCATCTACCAAAAACAATATAATATTCGGACGTTCCTGCGCCTGTATGGCTCCGACACCTGCCATAGAAGCCAGAAACATGACATTTTTCAAAGCATTTTTGTGCTTCATGATTCTTTAGTTTTTGCAATTTAAAATGCAATATTAACAAAATTCCTACAAATAACAAATCGTGTTAAATTTATAATTTACAAAAAATTCATAAAAACAGAAAAAACATTCGTTTTCATATATCAAGATGAGACAAATATTCTATTTTTGCATAAAATTGTTTTTAAACCACCAACAACTATTCTTATTATGGTTTACACATTATCCAATTCCGAACTTTGTATAAAAGTCGATTTGCATGGGGCAGAATTATGCAGCATCAGGCGAGGCGACATAGAGTATTTATGGCAAGCCGACCCTCAATATTGGAAAAGGCATTCTCCTATTTTATTTCCAGTCGTTGGTTCGGTCTATCAGAATTGTTACCGTCTCAACGGTCGTGAATATCAAATCTCTCAGCACGGATTTGCACGCGACATGGATTTCGATTTTCTTTATGCAAAAGATGATGAATTGCGCTTTACCTTGAAGGACAATGAAGAGACGCAAAAGAAATATCCTTTCCCATTCGAGCTTGAAACAGGATACAGACTCGATGGCAAAACCATTGAAATATCATGGAAAGTCTGCAACACAGGTCAAGAAATCATGCCTTTTCAGATAGGCGCCCATCCGGCTTTCAATCTCCCGGATTTCATGCCGGAAGATGCGATAAAAGGATATCTCGGCTTTGACAATCAAGATATCAGCTATATTCTTATCGACAACGGAGGTGCTGATACGGAACGGAAACATCACTTGACACTGACAGACGGCATCTTACCACTGACAGAGCAAATTTTTGAAAAAGATGCACTAATAATCGAAAACAGTCAGATTCACGATGTTTGTCTCTACGACAAGAAACACAACCCATGGCTTTCCGTAAGATTCGAAGCACCGGTAGTGGGTCTGTGGTCTCCACCAAAAAAGAACGCTCCGTTTGTATGTATTGAACCATGGTACGGCCGTTGTGACAGAACCGGTTACACAGGAGAATTTGCCGACAAGGACTGGATTCAGAAACTTGCTCCTAAAGAGGTCTTTGTAAAAAACTATATTATTGAAATTTATTAATTGACTTTCAAAAGACAATAATATCGATTTAATGTAATATCAGACAAGAAATTGCACCGTATTGAAAAAATAGTAAAGGCAATTACATAACTCCGTAAGGCAACAACAATACATCGAGTACCGATAACATCAATTCAACCTTTTTCGTTTAACGAGATAGGCTGACAGTATGTGGTCGAAAGACTTATTGATATCCGCCTCGACATAATCTATCTTATATTGATAGCAATGCCGAAGTATGTCGTCTTTACGTTGTCTCATAATCATAGAATAACGCTCTTTCACCTCAACGGGGTTCAATTTAATCACCTCTTTAGACTCGAGGTCAACGAAACGATAAGGACGATTTTCGAACTCCAAATCCTGTTCAAGAGAACCATCAAAAACATGAAACAGGACCACCTCATGTTTATTGTATTTCAGATGTTCGAGGGCATCATAAAAGGCATCGAGCGACTGAATGTTGTCAAGCATATCGCTAAAAACAATCACAAGTGAGCGACGATGCGACATCTCGGCTATCTTATGGAGAGTGCTGACGGAATCAGTAGGTATTTTAGACACTTTGTCATAAGGAAGCAGCAATCTCTCCAAATTGGAATAAAGCATGGCGACATGAGGTTCCGACAACTTAGCCGGAGCATGAAAAGAAATATCATCATCGAAGAAGTCGAGACCTACGGCATCACGTTGCCGGCGCATCAGTTCTATCAAGGATGCAGCACTATATACCGAGAACCATAACTTGTTAAGATTATCGATATCAAGACGTTCTCGAACGGGAAAAAACATACTTGAACTTTTGTCAATGACTATCTGGCAACGTAAATTAGTCTCTTCCTCATAACGTTTGACAAACATCTTATCTGTACGGGCGTACAATTTCCAATCTACATTACGCACAGGTTCGCCGGCATTATAGGGACGATGTTCGGCAAACTCTACTGAAAAGCCATGAAAAGGACTTTTGTGAAGACCGGTAATAAAACCCTCCACTATCTGTCTTGCATGAAACTCAAGACTGCCGAAGTCTGCTATGTAATTGTGATTTATTGGCATAAAAGAAAAATCATTGTGTCGGACGGCGACATACATCAATTAGCATGTTCGATTTATGCAAATGTATCTCCCCGTTCCAACACAACACAAGGAAGGCATGTCAAGCACTACACCGACATTCCCTCATAAAAACACCATACTACAAAAACTTTTTAAGTTTGTCTTCAAACACTTGTTTTGGAGCACCTCCAACGTGTTTTTCGACCACCTGACCATTCTTGAAGATAAGCACTGTAGGAACATTTCTTATACCGAATTTGGCAGCAAGTTCGACGCATTCATCAACGTCTGCCTTGACCACTTTAGCTTTTCCGGCATATTCCTCAGCAAGTTGATCCATATATGGAGCTATCATGCGGCAAGGACCGCACCATGTTGCACCAAAATCCACCATTACCGGGAGTTCGCAATTGACAACTTCTTGATCGAAAGTTGCATCTGTAATTTGAATTGCCATATTGATAATTTTTTAGTTTATAATTTTTGCAAAGATACAAATTATTTTAATAATTCATATTTGACATAATCAAGTTTATCCAAAATTTCAAACAACGTCTCAGCATTGACGCCTCCTTTTTGAGCATTCATCATACACGACATATTATTCTCATCATCAACAAAAGCTACGGAAAAATGTTGTTTTCCTTTGTTGTTTTTTACAATTTTTATCAACTCTTTACATCTTTCGGAATCAAGTTTATTTACATCCACAACAAGTTTCACTTTGCGGTTAGTGTTGGCCAACAAAGATTCAAGAAGCTGAACATCAGTAATAAAAAACTCATTGGCATTATCTCTAACGTTATCATGATTATCAGAATTATTATCTTTTTTACGATATAACTCTCTCACTTCCCCTGTAAGCAACACTGAAGAACCCATGTCCAAGTAATGACAAAAACTCTTATATTTCTCACTGAACAAGCTAAACTCATATCCGCCACTGTCGTCTTCAATACGGAACCTTCCATATTGTTTTCCTGCCAAGGATATTTTATGTTCCACCATGGTGACAAAACCGGCGACCTTTATTTTAGCACCTCTCCTATTCCTGATTATATCGTCCAACTCTTCCAGTCTGATATTGTCGGCAAACAGTTCTATTGTTTTTCTGAATGTATCGAGAGGATGGGCGCTCATAAAGAATCCTATCACTTCTTTTTCATTTTCAAGTTCTTTAATCTGAGCCCAGCGTTCACATTGAGGTATTGGCAAAGTCAATCCGACATTGACATCATCCTGTTGAAAGCCGAACAAGTCTATCTGCGCGGCATTTTTCCTATCAATTATTGTATTTGCCATTTTGATGGATTTCTCGAGGAAAGTAACCTTCTCACCCGGAGCAATATAAAAATAGGCAGCTCTATGCAGTTCCTTGAAGCAATCCAAAGCGCCGGCCTTTATCAAAGACTCCAAAATATTTTTGTTAAGGTCCTTGGCTCCCACTCGCATCATAAAATCGGCAAAACTCTTGTATTTTCCATTTTTGTCTCTTTCTTCCCTTATAACAGTAGATATTTCGCCAACGCCTTTTATTCCTCCTAAACCGAACACAATCTTGCCGTCTTTATTGACGATAAAACTATAATCCGACTCATTGACATCTGGAGGGAGGACATCTATTCTCATTCTTCTGCATTCTTCAGTCATCAAGGTGATCTCCTTGCCATCGTTGATACCGCTGTTCAACACGGCAGCCATAAACTCAGCCGGATAATGAGCTTTCAAGTAGGCAGTTTGATATGACACCCAAGAATAACATGTGGCATGAGACTTGTTAAAAGCGTATGAAGCGAACTTCTCCCAATCTTTCCAAATTTTCTCGAGCACTTCTCTGTCATGTCCATTTTTCTCGCCTTGAGTAATAAACTTATCTTTAAGTTGAAGCATCTTATTGATATCTTTTTTACCCATAGCCTTACGAAGTGTATCTGATTCTCCCCTTGTAAAACTTGCGAGAAGACGCGACAGTTGCATCACCTGCTCTTGATAGACAGTAATACCGTAGGTATCTTTCAGATAAGTCTCCATCTCCTTTATAGGATATTCTATGGGAGCTCTT
Source organism: Candidatus Limimorpha avicola (assembly GCF_056978975.1). Classification (NCBI taxonomy): domain Bacteria; kingdom Pseudomonadati; phylum Bacteroidota; class Bacteroidia; order Bacteroidales; genus Candidatus Limimorpha; species Candidatus Limimorpha avicola. Next base: position 30,743 of record NZ_DBMCYK010000007.1, on the reverse strand, counting down.
CCCTGTTTTCTGGCTATGAAGTCCGGGATATACTCCATAGGTCCTGGACGATAGAGGGCATTCATAGCCACGAGGTCTTCGAAAACAGTAGGTTTAAGTTCCTTAAGATATTTTTGCATTCCGGGAGACTCGAACTGGAATGTTCCTATGGTATTGCCTGAAGAATACAACCGGTAAGTCTCCTTGTCATCTATAGGGATATGGTCAATATCCAAATCTATGCCATGTGTTTGTTTTATATTAGCCAAAGCACCTTTGATTTGTGTAAGGGTCTTTAGTCCGAGGAAATCCATCTTAATAAGTCCGACAGACTCCACAAAATGGCCATCATATTGAGTGACAACGACTTTTTCTTTAGTTTTCTTATCTTCTATGACACTCAAAGGCAACAGATTTGTCAAATCCTGGGAGCCAATGATAACGCCGCAGGCATGAATGCCGACCTGTCTGTTGGTATCTTCCAACTCCTGGGCATATTTAAGCATGGAAGAAATGTTCTCGTCATCACCTTCCACGAGAGCTTTTATCTCGGGAACATACAAACAACAGTTCTTGATATTCACCTTAGGAGATTTACCCTTGCTGTCTTTAATATTCTCGGGGAAGCTCTTCTCCGGAATATAACTCTTGACGAGATTCACCTTTTCTCTCGGGACACCCTGCACCTTGCCCACGTCGGCTATTGCCGATTTTGAGGCCATAGTACCGAAAGTGATGATATGAGCAACTTTCTCCTTACCGTATTTTTTGACGATCCAGTCGAGTACTCTGCCTCTGCCGTCATCATCGAAATCCACATCTATATCAGGCAGTGAGATACGGTCCGGATTAAGGAAACGTTCAAACAGCAAATTATACTTGATAGGGTCTATATCAGTGATTCTCAGACAATATGCCACCACAGAACCTGCAGCCGAGCCTCTTCCCGGTCCTACTGACACACCGAGTTCCTCACGCGCAACACGTATATAATCATAAACTATAAGGAAATAACCCGGGAAACCCATGGTTTTCATTATGTGCAATTCAAAGATAATACGCTCTTTCAGTTCATCTGATAGTTCTTCACCATAACGCATCTTAGCACCCTCCCATGCAAGTTTCGCCAAATAATCAGCCTCCAACTTTATCCTGTACAACCTGTCGTAGCCTCCGAGTTTGTCGATTTTTTCCAAAGCCTTGTCTTCCGTCATGACCACATTGCCATGTTCATCACGAGTAAACTCGTTAAAAAGGTCTTTTTCGGTATAACGTTCTCTATAACTCTCCTCCGTACCGAACTCTTCAGGAATGTCGAACACCGGCATATAAGGGTTGGAGTTGATAGAATAGCTCTCCACCTTGTCGGCAATCTCCTGAGTATTAAGCAATGCCTCAGGTATGTCGGCAAACACCATCGACATCTCTTCGGGCGACTTGAGCCACTCCTGTTTGGTATAGCGCAAACGTGACTCATCGAGTTTCTTCTGTGTGCTGACACAAATAAGACGGTCATGGGCTTCGGCATGTTCCTCCTCCACAAAATGCACGTCGTTTGTTGCAACGACTTTGACACCATGCTTTTCAGACAGTTCTAACAGCACTTTGTTGACTTCTTTCTGTCGTTCATAAACCTCTCTGTCACCACCTTCCTTATCAGTCTTATGCCTTTGCAATTCAAGATAATAATCATCGCCGAACAATGACTTGAACCACAGCACGGATTCTTCCGCACCTTTAAAGTCGCCGTTCATTATCTTCTGTGGCACCTCGCCTCCAAGACACGCGGAACATACTATCAGACCTTCTTTGTACTGCTCCAACAATGAATGGTCGATACGAGGCTTGTAATACAAGCCGTCTATATAGGAAAGCGAACTGAGTTTACAAAGATTTTTGTATCCGGTCTTGTTCTTTGCCAATAGAATAAGATGCCAACCGCTGTCAGAACGGCTTTCACGTTTTTCTATACTCACCGGAGCACAATAAGCCTCAATACCGAAGATGGGTTTAAAAAACCTGTTTCTTAAACTGTCTATAGAGTTTTGAATCTCCACTTTCTTTTCTTCATCAAGGTCATCATCTTCGAGTTTTTTCTCCAACTCTTTAATCTTATTCCTGTTAGTATTATTGACATTATCTACATAATCGGCAAACTCTTTGATACCGAACATGTTGCCATGATCAGTAAGAGCCATGGATGTCATGCCTGTTCTGAGACATTTGTCCACGAGGTCAGGTATTTTAGACAAGCCGTCGAGTATGGAATAATGAGAATGTACATGTAGATGAGTAAACTTATATGTTTTTATATCATTTGCGGTACTCTCCGGCTCAACAGTATCTTCATTTGAATTTTCACTTTCGTTAGAAATGACCTCAATATTTGCAGATTGCACGACATAGGGATTAGCCTCTTTGAACTTTGTAAAAAAAGAATCCTCTTCCTTAATTTCATCATGATTGATGACACCAAGTCGCAACAATTCAAGAAAGACACGAGCCGTGGCACAAACGTCTGCAGAAGCATTATGAGCAGAATCGAAATCATTACCAAACAATATGTTATAAATCTCCGCCAATGAAGGCAGTTTGTATCTGTTACGCGATTTGGACACCTTGCAGAAATTGGCAGTTTTCTCTGTACAAGTGTCCACATACAGCCATTTCTCAATACAATTGACACCTTTGACACGCAAAAACTCACAACCAAGGACACTCAAATCGAAAGACACATTATGTCCGACAAGATATTTAGCCTTCTTAGCCGATTCAAGAAAAACATCCAATACTTTTTCAAGAGGCTCGCCAACTTCCATGGCATGTTTTGTAGTAATATGGTGTACCATAGTGGCATTTATAGGGATCTCAAAACCATCGGGACGTATTATATGGTTATGCGATTCCACAAAAACACCTTTCTCATCATGAATCTGCCAAGCAAGTTGAACCATACGCGGCCAATTGCCGAAATCGGTCAAAGGAGCATTCTTATCTATTGGCAGACCCGTGGTCTCAGTATCAAAAATCAAAAACATAATACACTACCGTATTTATCTGAAAAACGACATACATATATGATTGTCAGGAATATACACAATCACATACTTTTCTCCAAAAGTAAATATATTTTTATGACCACAGGATTTTTTTCATCTGTTTTTTTCAACAATTTTAAAAAATCACTGTTGATTTCTATAATTTATCTTAACTGAATTTTTCGAAAGAAAAAATTGTCAAGACAAATACCGAATCCTGCAACAAAAAGAAAAACGAGTAAAAAATTCTAACAACATTCACAGTATCACATTCATTATCAATAACATAATAAACATATTATAAAATATCATCAAAACAATCGTAATAATCATATTGATTATCAAAAAATTTTATTCAAAAGGTATGTATAAATAAAAAAAGTCGTATATTTGCACCCGAAACCTCGGGTAGGTTTTAGCTTAATTAAATAATTAAAAATCAATTAAAAAAAGTTTTTATGCCAGCAAAAATCAGATTACAGAGACATGGCAAGAAAGGTAGTCCTTTCTATCACATTGTAATTGCAGACAGTCGTTCACCACGTGATGGTAGATTCATTGAAAAGATCGGAACTTACAATCCATTGACAGATCCGGCAGAAATAAATTTAAAATTCGACAAAGCCATTGAATGGCTTGACAAAGGTGCACAACCAACCGACACAGTACGTTCCATATTATCGAAAAAAGGCGTATTGTTGAAGAGACATCTTTTAGGTGGGATCAAGAAAGGTGCTTTGACACCGGAACAAGCTGAAGTTAAATTTCAAAACTGGCTGAAAGAAAAAGAAGCCAAGAATGCCAAGGAGATTAAAGACAATGCTGAAAAGATGAGAGAAGATCGTAAAGCAAGAATCGAGGCTGAATGTAAGGTTAAAGAAGCACGTGCTGCTGAGATAGCCAAGAAAAGAGCTGAGATAGAAGCACAAAAAGCTGCTGAAGCCGCTGCCGCCAATGCAGAAAATGCTGAGACATCAGAAAATGTCGAAGTATCGGAAAATACGGAAGCAACAGAAGCAACTGCTGAATAAATCGATGAAAATCCACAATGACAGAGACGCTCGCAAGGCGTCTCTGTTTGTTTTTTCAACACCTAAATTTCATTTCAACTTGCGATACAACAGCAGGTCGTCCGCCACACATTGCAATTTTCTGCTCCTGCTGACATTTTGTCCCGACATTGCCACAGCATCGGCCTTTTCAAAATATTCCTGTATGCCGGTACATACATACAAGGCGGAGAATATAAAAGCCTTTGTCTCGATATTTGTCACAAAGACAAGACTTTTGACAGTATTATCGACAGCTGATTCAAGTTCTTTTCCATTGCCAAGAATATAGTGGAGCATCATCATCATGGCATTAAATCTGCCATACAGTTTTTTCGACTCCAATTTCACCTTTCCATAACGCGTCAGATAATATCGAGCCAAAGCGATATCGTCTGTTTTCAACACATCATTGACCCTTTTGTGCATCAAATCACGAATATTGTCCTGCAATTCATCAAGTACATCATATAAATGAGTGCCATTCTTAGAAAATTCCAACACTTCAATATGCTTGGGAGAAACTGTCAACAAAGGCACCGTAATAAGATTACCGACAGGAAACATCACTATCTCACCATTACGATTATGACGCTGCAATACTCCCTCCACACCACTGAAATCACCATCGAGGATACGTACTTTGTCGCCTTTCAGCAATGTAGTTTGAGATGACAACAATGTAGGTACATTATTACAATATGCCTTGGCAACAACGATAAAACTCTCCATCTCACGGTCAGGAACATACATATAAGGGTCTTTCGTCACATTATCACTATCTGCTCCTTCATTTTCATTTTTTCCATCTTTTAACGATGTTTCAGAAGAAACATCCCACCTTTTAAGTAGTTGAAAATTAGTATGTATCAAACGAAATTCCTTAATATCCTTTATGTCGGAATGAACAAAGACATAGTTCAACACCAACGGCTGCTGCATGGTTTTCTTCGTCTTTCCTTTACTACCGACAATGATATTAGGAGCAAAATATTCCAACTCCGGCATCGACATCTTTTTTCTTCTCTTATTCTCCTCTTCTAATTCAGAATTTTGATTTCTTCCCATAGAAAGATAGCGCATGACATACCATCTGACTATACCTTTATGTTCCGTATCACTTTGATTTCTATTGTCTTCCAAAATATTCAGTGTTTGGTTTATTAACAATATCCCACATTTTCAATATCAAATAAAAATATAAAATACTGATATTCAATACAATTTAAAATCATCTAATCAAACCATATTTCTTCACTATCTGATGATTTAATGTTTTTGCAAAAATATAAAAATTCCTCAAATTATAATATAAAAAATAAAATTATCAAAAAGAACATGGTGTATATTACACATATTCAGATACAATAAAGGCGGTGTGCCATAAAAAGGACAGACACACCGCCTCAAAAAAACAATTATAGAATATCAGTTTTTAAATACAAGACCTTTATCATTTGCATCAACTATTATTGGAGTATCCTTGTTGACTTTATCAGAGAGCAACATCTTTGACAAGTCATTAAGCAATTCCTTTTGCATCATTCTCTTGACAGGACGGGCACCGAACAGCGGGTCATAACTTATTTTTGCGATATAATCCACAGCATCAGGAGTCATCTCTATATCAATATCATTATGTTTTAGCATATTTTTAATGATATTGAACTGCATCACGACCACCTCTTGTATCTGTTTTTCTGTCAAAGGTCTAAACACAATTATGTCATCGATACGATTAAGAAATTCAGGACGCATATATTGTTTAAGAGCATTCATCAACTCCTGTTTCATGGTATCGAAAAGTCTTTCAGAAGGTTCATTATTGATATCTGAGAGTTTATCTTGAATAATACTTGCACCAATATTAGAAGTCATGATAATGATAGTATTTTTAAAGTCCACAAGACGTCCCTTGTTATCAGTAAGTCGTCCGTCGTCAAGCACCTGCAGCAAGATATTAAACACATCGGGGTGAGCTTTTTCTATCTCGTCGAGCAATACGACTGAATAAGGTTTACGACGCACAGCCTCTGTAAGTTGGCCGCTTTCCTCGTATCCGACATATCCGGGAGGCGCTCCTATCAAACGAGATACTGCATGACGTTCCTGGTATTCAGACATATCGATACGAATCATATTATTTTCATTATCGAAGAGGAACTCGGCGAGAGCCTTAGCCAATTCCGTTTTACCAACGCCTGTCGAGCCGAGGAAAATGAACGAGCCTATAGGACGACGCGGGTCTTGAAGACCGGCTCTACTTCTGCGAATGGCATCTGCCACAGCTGTTATGGCATCATCCTGTCCAACGACTCTTTTATGCAATTCCGTCTCGAGATTCAGCAGTTTCTCTCTTTCGCTCTGCATCATCTTATTGACGGGTATGCCTGTCCAGCGTGACACTATCTCAGCCACATCGGCAGCAGACACTTCTTCATCGATAAGAGGGGCATCGCCCTGAACCTGTTTCAGTTCATTTTTGGCCTTCTCTATTATCATCTCCGATTCCCTGATTTTACCATATCTCAGTTCAGCCACCAAGCCATAATTGCCGTCACGTTCAGCGGCATCAGCCTGTATGCGGTAACGCTCTATGTTCTTTTTCTCTTGCTGTATCTTTTCCACGAACCCGCGTTCTGTTTCCCAACGAGACCTTATCCTGGCTCTTTCATCATTAAGTTCTGCCAAAGCCTTGGATATGGTATCGAGTTTTTTGACGTCGTTTTCTCGCTTAATAGCCTCACGTTCTATCTCCAACTGACGTATCTTGCGTTCCACATTCTCCAATTCCTCAGGCAAAGAATTAATCTGAAGTCTCAATCGCGATGCAGCCTCATCAATAAGGTCTATTGCCTTATCGGGGAGGAATCTGTCGCTGATATAACGCACCGACAGTTCGACAGCAGCTATTATTGCCTCATCGAGGATACGCACCTGATGATGTGTCTCATATTTTTCTTTCAGACCTCTAAGAATAGATATGGCTGACTGTTCATCAGGTTCATTTACCATCACTATCTGGAAACGACGTTCGAGAGCCTTATCTTTCTCGAAATACTTCTGATATTCATTCAATGTAGTAGCACCAATTGCGCGCAACTCCCCACGGGCAAGAGCCGGCTTCAGAATATTGGCAGCGTCCATAGCACCCTCTCCGCCTCCGGCGCCCACAAGGGTATGTATCTCATCTATAAAAAGCACCACCTCGCCTTGACTATCAACGACTTCTTTGATAACAGCTTTCAGACGTTCCTCAAACTCACCCTTATATTTAGCCCCAGCCACCAAGGCTCCCATGTCAAGGGAGAATACCTTCTTCGATTTCAAATTCTCCGGCACATCGCCACTCACTATTCTTTGTGCAAGACCTTCTGCTATTGCCGTCTTACCAACACCCGGTTCACCTATTAATATAGGATTGTTTTTAGTACGACGCGACAATATCTGCAACACACGCCTGATCTCCTCATCTCTTCCTATCACAGGATCCAACATTCCTTTCTCTGCCAACTCATTGAGATTACGCGCATAACGATTCAAAGAATCGTAATTCTGTTCCATATTCGGAGAATCCACCTTTTTGCCATTACGGGTTTGTCTTATCACCTCTTTAAGTTCCTTTTGTGTTATACCGTTATCTTTCAATATAGAAGATGCCGTTCCTTTGGATTCAAATATAGCAAGCAAAATATAATCTATTGAAACATATTCATCGCCTGATTCTTTGGCAATATTGATAGACTTCAAAAGTGTATCATTTGTCTCGGAGGATAGATACATTTCTCCTCCTTCAACCTTAGGCAATGCTTTTATAGCATCCTGTACAGCCTCTGAAAAAACAGGCATGTTGACACCCAATCTTTTCAGCATATTAGGTATCAGATAATCATCGCAATCTATAATTCCTTTCAACAGATGCACATTCTCAATAGACTGATTATTATTGAGTTGTGCAATCTCCTGAGCTTTCTGTATAGCTTCTTGAGCCTTAATTGTAAATTGATTTAGATTCATTTATTAAATTCCTTTCACTTGTTTTACTTTATTCTTAACAATTTCTTTTCCAAAATCAAAAATGAGTTATTTTGTCACATTTATTCTAATCATTCATATTTACAACATGTCATTTTGTCATAATTTCATTAAAAAATACTAATAAATAGAAACAATGACAGATTGATAATGTTAATAAAAAAAAAGAAAAAAAACTTATTCAGGAAAATTAAAAAAAGTCGTTCAAAAAAAATAAGAAACAAAACAATAAAACTCTTCAAAACACATTTATTAATAATAAAAAATAGTATCTTTGCAAAAATTTCATATTGATATTGAAAAATGACGAATCGCACCGGAAAAACAAAAATCAACATAGCAACATGTCTAATTGTATTGTTTGCACTTATGGTTTTCCCAAAAAGTGCAAGTTCACAGATAAATTGCGAAATACAATTAGATGAAAATGTGACCATGCCTGTATGTTATGGAACTGAATTGGTACTCAGTGTTGAGTTCAATCCAGATTATGAATATGAATGGTCCACGGGAGACACCGAAAACATTATCCTCGTAGAAATACTTGAAGACAACGTTCAATATTCCGTCGATGTAAGAAACAAGAACAATCCAAATGATTTTTGCCACAGCAGCATCACCATAAGGATGTATGAACCTTTTGAAATAGAATTTGAACAGACGCAGTTGACATGCAGTGACAACAATGCCGAAAACGGACAAAATGCAATAGTGGTGGCGACGGCAAAAAGCGACATTTACAATTCTTTCACATATCAATGGCAAAATGTACCGTATTGTCCAAATCCCAACACCGCGATGGGATTAATGGCATGGAGAGAATACGAAATATTGGTTACCAATGAAAACGGTTGTGTACAGACAGGTACATTCATGCCCGTTGCATATCCAAATCCGAAGATTGAAATTTCAAAAGATCCCGGAGACACCATTTACATACAAAATCCTTTTGCAAGTTTTTCTTTTGAAAATATGACTGACTCAATAGAGGTGACAAATTTCTTCTGGGAATTTTTGGACGACAACACCACATCGACAGCTGAAGAGCCAAGAAAAGCATATTCGCAGGAAGGAGAGTTCGAAATCAGTCTCACCGTCACCAACCCACAAGGTTGCGACACTGCATATTTGACTTCCATACAAGTATTGCCTGTTAAATTGAAAATACCCAACATTTTCACTCCCAACGGTGATGGCATAAATGATTATTTCATTATCGGATATGATGAAAGTGGAGGTTCAAACAATGAAAAGAGACTTGAATACGAACCATATACCACATTGAACGAATACTATATGAGGACTAAACTCGTTATATTCAATCGTTGGGGACGCATCGTATATCAGTCTAATGATTACAAAAACGACTGGGACGGAGGCAATCTGCCCGACGGCACATATTTTTATGTAATAGAATGTGTAGGCGCACAAAGCAACCAGAGATACCAGGGTTCTGTTAGTATTTTTGCAAGTGGAAGATAAAATAAAACTTTTGACAACAAAGAGAGTTATATAGTTATGAAAAATTTGGTTATATCTGTTATTTTGATATTATTGTTAAGTGCATGCGGCAACGAACAGAGCAAAATAAGCACAGACTTAGTCCACAATCCGGCTACTGCCGGCACACCTAAATCGACGGAGAAAGAACCAGTTCTGACATTCAGTGTCAAAGAACACGATTTCGGCAGATTGATACAAGGCGAACAAGTCAGTTATGCTTTCAAGTTCAAGAACACAGGAGATGCTCCGCTTATTATTACAGCAGTGGAAAAGACATGCGGATGCACTAACACTCAATATCCCAAACATCCCATAGAACCTGGCGGAGAAGACAAAATAGTCATCACGTTCGACAGTAGCGGAAACAGAGGTTTTCAAAACAAACGCATTGTAGTGAAAGCCAATACCAACCCTTCAGAGTCGGTGATACGTATCAAAGCCCAGGTTGAAACAGTAGATACCTTTTAATAAAAACACATTAATATGACAACATTAAATTTATTCTTACTACAACAGACAGGCGGTACCAGCCAATGGTCAGGCATTATCTTGATAGCAGTACTTTTCGTGCTATTCTGGCTGTTCTTCATTCGTCCTCAGAACAAGAAAAACAAAGAACAACAACAATTCCGCGAAAGTCTTAAAAAAGGCGACAAGGTAATAACAATAGGCGGACTTCACGGCATCGTTGACGAAGTAAAAGAACGTACCGTTATTCTTTCCGTTGACACAAATGCAAAAATTGAAGTGGAGAAATCTTCAATAATAGCAAATCCAAGCGACATAGCTCGTTAATATTTTTACTTCGAAAAAAATGGCAAAAGATAAAACAAACGGAGGTCACAAGATTAGTGAAATACTGTTTTTCATCTTTTTGTCAGCATTATTGTGGCTGATAATCAAACTATCAGCCACATATACTGTTGTTGTACCTTTTGACGTACATTTTACCGATGTCCCGGCCGACTATATCATTGACAAAGATGATTACAAAGTTGAAGTTGCCATGACAACAACAGGTTTCAAACTTTTGAACTACTATCTCAAGACTCAAAAAAAACGAAAAATAAACATATCACTGAAAAACAACCAATACATTTATAAAGGTGATAATGTATTTTCTTTAGGAAAAAGTCAAATCGAAGATGCCGTAAGTTCTTTCATGCAGATTCATAAAAACGAAGTCTCAATGGAAGACAATGAAATTATATTTGTAATGAACGAATTGGCATTTAAAAAAGTCAAAGTCATCCCTGACATACAGGTACAATACGAGAAACAGTTCAGTAATTACGGTCTCACAAAAACATCGCCTGATTCTATCACAATTTTTGGTCCACAAGACATTTTGGACGGCATAAATCATGTCTATACTCAATTCAAATTCATAAAAAACGTCAACAAAGACATTCAAATAAGCATTCCCGTATCCTTAGATCCAAGACTGCATTCAAATATTGACAATGTCAATGTTTTCATCGATGTTGAAAACTTCACAGAGACAGAAACAGAAGTACCAATCAGCCTGCCTGCCAACTGCTACCTCAGACTGTTCCCTGACAAAATCAAAGTCAAATATGTAGTTGCTCTTAAAGATTACAGCAATATCAACAGCATGTCGTTTCATGCCGAAATCGACACAATATCTCTTAAACAAAAAGAAGATTTACTGCCGGTACAACTTACAATATATCCCAACAATATTCAAAACATCAGTTTCTATCCTTCAAAAGTAGAATATATCATAACCAACGAATAACTCCATCAATGATAAGGGCAGGCATCACCGGCAATATTGGAAGTGGCAAAAGTTTCGTATGTAATATCTTCAAAAATAACGGAATACCGGTATTCTATTCGGATGAGGAAACAAAATTACTATATCTTGTTCCTAAAATAAGAGATATTATAATAGAACATTTCGGTGAAGAGACTTATTTTGAAGACGGTTCTCTCAACAAAAAAATAATGTCATATCTTCTTTTTAAAAATAAAGATGCTTTAAAATTCATTGAGGACTTGTTATATCCTGCACTAAATCAACGTTTTGACGAATGGTGCAATGCCCAAAATGCAAAACTTGTATTGTTCGAATCGGCTATACTGTTCGAGAAACATTACGATTCTTTTTTCGATACTGTTATTTTCGTCAGCGCCAATGAACAAACAAGAATCAAAAGAGTGATGAAACGCGACAACTGCAGTGAAGATCAAGTAAGAACAAGAATGGCACTTCAACAAGACGAAACTCTGAAAATAATGAAATCAGATTATGTCATATACAATAACGAAGACATCGACATAACCGGCAAAGTGAAAGAAATCATCAGAAACATCATTACAGACTTTCACTTACAATAATTTATCACATTCGTTTCATTCTACAATAACAGAGAACTCCGCCACATTACAATATCCGGCATTATCAGTATTCCTGACAGGTACGAACCTGACAGTCTTACCTGTCACAGGCTCAAATTCAACGACCTGCTCAATGGGATTGTTTTCAATATTGCCAAATGAACCGGAAGAAACGAGTTTTCCATCAACATAAAACAGATAATCCGTAATAATTCTTGTAACATTTCTATTCTGTGACGGAAGGTATCTAAAACCGGATATCTTTTGTTTATCATTGAAAGTCAGCTCTATAAATGACTCATTCATTTTCAGATTCAAAGACGACAGACCGTCGCCGTCAAAAATCTTATCATAACTGTCACTCGGGGAAGACACCACAAAAGAAGATGCAGGCAAATCAAGATGTCTCACAGCGACATCACTGTATTTATCATTAACAGAATCATAAGTAACAGCCTTTATCACACCTTTATCATTAAACATGAACGGCTTATCATATCTTGTCGAAGAATTGTCCGGCAAAGAGCCATCGACAGTATAATACACGACAGCTTCGTCATCGGGAATATTCAAATGTACAAAACCATAATAATCACGTTTTATTACTGGAGGTGACAAGAGAACAGGAGCACAGAAAGCCTCTATATTATTGATACACAAAGGACCTTTTGATTTTTCGAAGAAAATCATCAATTTGTCGAGTTCAACAGTTTTAAAACGCAAAATACGTTTGTAACCTATTGTAGTCATAGAGTCAGAGGGCATGATTTTAAACCATTTGCCGTCAAGTTGACCTTCCAAATAAAACTCCTCCACCCTTTGCCCGAGTGGAATATACTCCTGAAGCATCAATCTGTTCATTCTCACCGGTTTATCGAAAGAAAACACTATAAGTCCGCCATCATAACCGTCTTTTACCGACCAATAAGAATCCCAATCATCATCTATTACATTATCAGGAGAAAAATTTTTACCTCTCACATTATCAGCAGTGACCGTAGCATTTTTCAATACATTATGTCTCAATTCATTTTTAATAATGTCATGCCATGTCACCACCCGCAAAGAATCGGCAGGAGATATTTTGCCGTTCAGAGCCACCGGAAAATTCAGCAACAGGTTTGCATTTCGCCCCACACTATTATAATATATGACCGACAACGATGCCAAAGATTTAAGCAAATGGTCTTCTTTTTTATGATAAAACCAGCCGGGACGTACACTAACGTCAACTTCGGCAGGAAGCCATACGTCGCCATCGGAACAACCGTTGTACAAACTAATATAATCATTATTATCCACAAAAGAAGTACACCAATTAGTAGCACCGGCCTCTCCATGTTCATTGCCGACCCAACGTATAGTTGGTACTGTGCCGCCGAAAATCATACAATTAGGATTATTTTCGTAGATAATATCGCGAGCCTTCTCGTAATCATAATACTCCTTGGGATTAATAGAACGAAGCTCACAGGCACCGCCGTAATAACCATCACCGCCATTGGCACCATCAAACCAAAACTCGAAAATTTCACCATATAATGAAGTAAGTTCTTCTATCTGTTTATGATAAATTTCCACATATTCCGGATAACCGTAATGGCTGTTGTTTCTATCCCATGGAGAAAGATACAAGCCGAACTTAAGACCATGTTTTCTGCAAGCATCTGATAACTCTCTGACTATATCACCTTTACCATTCTTATATGGAGAATTGCCAATGTGATAATCTGTAGTTTGCGTCTGCCAAAGGCAAAATCCGTCATGATGTTTTGCTGTTAATATCACGGCTTTCATGCCGGCATTTTTCATGGTTAAAACCCATTGTTCACAATCGAGGTCTGTAGGGTTGAAAGTAGAAGGCGGAGTATCACCCCAACCCCATTCCATATCGTTAAAAGTGTTAAGTCCAAAATGCACGAAACCGTAAGTCTCCATCTTGTGCCATTCAATCTGGGCGGCAGAAGGCACAGGTTGTAACGGTGACGGGGCTTTGACACAAGAATAACAAAACAACCAAAATCCTAAAATAAAAATCCCATTTACGTATCTCATCATTTTAATAATAAGCATAAAAAACTGTAACAAAAATAAAAAAAAATCAAAAATGAAATAAGCCCGTAAAAATTGTTTTATTTAATAAATTTTTATTATATTGCGCCCCTAAATGAAATAAAATGGATACTACAATAATAGAAAACAAATTCAAATCACTTTTCGGTAATGAATACCGGGTATATACGTCACCCGGACGTATCAATCTAATTGGAGAACATACGGATTATAACGGAGGTTTTGTCTTCCCGGGCGCAATAGATAAAGGCATTTATGCAGCTATACAACCCAACGGCACTGATAAAGTCAGAGCTTTTTCAATCGATTACAATGCTTATATCGAGTTTCGCATCCAAGAGGAAGACTGTCCTGATGAAGCTTGGGCACGATATATTTTCGGTGTATGCAGAGAGATACAAAAAAGAGGTTTTGAGATTCACGGCTTCGACACTGTCTTTGTTGGTGATGTGCCGCTTGGAGCCGGGATGTCATCTTCAGCTGCTTTGGAAAGCACCTTTGCATTTGCTCTTAACGACATTTATAATCTCGGAATAGACAAATTCGAATTAGCTCGTATAGGACAATCAACAGAACATAACTATTGCGGCGTAAAATGCGGCATCATGGACCAGTTTGCATCAGTATTCGGAAAAAAAGACCATCTCATAAGACTGAATTGCAGCAACATGGAATTTGAATATTTTCCATTTGCTCCCGAAGGTCACAAGTTGGTTTTGCTCGACACTGTGGTGAAACATGAACTCGCATCATCAGCATACAACAAAAGAAGAGAATCATGCGAAAATGTTTGCGCACATATCAAGGCAAGACATCATGAAGTGAATTATCTCAGCGACGCAAGTGCGGATATGCTCAAAGAAGTACAAAACGAGGTGTCGGAAGAAGATTATAAAAGAGCATCATACGTCATAGGCGAGAAACAGAGAGTACTTGATGTGTGCGAAGCATTAGAGAGAGGAGACTATCAGACCGTTGGCGAAAAGATGTACGAGACGCACAGAGGCATGAGTAAAGAATATGAAGTAAGTTGCGAAGAACTCGACTTTTTAAATGAGGTGGCAAAAGAATGTGGAGTTACGGGGTCGAGAGTCATGGGCGGCGGTTTTGGAGGTTGCACCATAAATCTCGTAAAAAAAGAACTTTACGACAAATTCATAAATACGGCAAAAGAAAAATTTTACAAGAAATACGGTCATGAACCCAAGGTTTATGATGTAGTTATCTCGGACGGAGCAAGAAGATTAAAATAACTTACAAAAGCATATAAAAATGAAACCGACTTTATTAGTATTAGCTGCCGGAATGGGTTCAAGATACGGGGCATTAAAACAGATGGACGGAGTAGGTCCTAACAACGAAGCGATATTGGATTACTCTATTTATGATGCCAAAAGAGCAGGATTCGGCAAGGTGGTCTTTGTAATACGCAAAGATTTTGCAGATGCGTTTAAAAAAATCAACAACAGTGAGCGTTTCGGGCTGCCTGTGGAATATGTTTATCAAGGATTGGACTGTCTCCCTGAGGGATATTCGGTACCTGAGGGAAGAGTCAAACCATGGGGAACAGGACATGCCGTTCTGATGGCAGCTGACGTCATAAAAGAGCCTTTCGCAGCGATCAATGCCGATGACTTTTACGGCAAAGAGGCATACGAAGTGGTTGCCAAGTATCTGGAATCATGCTATGGTAAAACAGGAGAATACAGCATGGTGGCATACAAGTTGAAAAACACATTATCAGATTTCGGCACCGTATCACGAGGTGTCTGTACACAAGATGAAAACCACTATTTGCAGACCATTGTGGAACGCACATCAATTGGTAAAACAGAGAAAGGCGCTGCATATAATGATGAAGACGGCAGCCATGAGTTAGACATGGAGACTCTCGTTTCCATGAATTTCTTCGGCTTCACACCCGATTTCCTCACACATCTGAAACAAGGATTCAAGGATTTCCTGGATGGTCAGGCTAAAAGCAATATCAAGGCGGAGTTTTATATTCCATTGATGGTCAATAAACTTATCAACAGCGGCAAAGCCAGATTAAAAGTTTTGTCAAGTGAAGCTGTATGGTTCGGCGTAACATATAAAGAAGATAAACCTGCAGTTGTAAAAAACATACAGGCCCTTATCGACAAAGGTATTTATCCTGAAAAACTCTGGTGATTTTTAAACTAAAAGTACTTTAATATGAGATTAGAAAGAAGAATATGGGGGACCACGGAAAATGATCTTGACATCATACTGTACACATTAACCAACGACAATGGAGCGAGTGTTTCATTATGCAACATAGGAGCCGGCATAGTATCCATTGTAGTACCGGATAAAAACGGCAAGATGGATGATGTTGTACTCGGATACAGAGATCCCATGTCGTATTTCGGCGATGGACCGTGTGCCGGCAAGACCCCCGGACGATTTGCCAACAGAATATGCAACGGCACTTTTCGCATAGGCAACAAAGACTACCACTTGGTTTTAAATACAAGTGACGGCAAACATCATCTGCACGGAGGGCCCGAAGGTTTTGCCAATCAACTATGGACAGATGAGATCCTTGACAAAAGCATACTCTTCGGATACATCTCACAAGAAGGAGAAGCAGGTTATCCTGGAATGGTGCTCGCCAAAGTGAAATACACCTGGAACAACAACAATGAACTCATCATAGAGTTGACAGCCCGTTCCAACGAGACTACAATAGTAAATCTAACCAATCATAGCTATTTCAACCTCAACGGAGAAGGCAATGGCGACATATTGGAACACAAACTAAAACTCAATGCCCATAACTATCTTGTCGCCACTAATGAATTAATACCTACCGGAGAGATAGCACCGGTAAAAGACACGCCTATGGACTTCACTGAGTTTAAACAAATAGGCGCTGACATCAACGCTAACTTCGACGCCATTATAAACGGGAAAGGCTATGACAGTTGTTGGGCATTAGACAATTACAAGGAAAATGAACTCAATCACGCAGCCACTCTGTTGAGTGATGATTCCGGTCGTAAAGTCGATGTTTACACCACTCAACCAGGCATACAGATATATACCGGAAATTGGTTGAACGGTTCACCTATAGGAAAGTGCGGTAGAAGTTACAAGGATTATGAAGGTGTCGCCATGGAATGTCAAGGATTCCCTGATGCTCCCAACAAACCCAATTTCCCGAGTGCATTGTTGCATCAGGGCGATGAATACAGACAAATTATCAAATTCAAGTTTTCAATAATATAAAATGCAAAAAATGGAAAAGAGTAAGAATTATGCATTGCCTATAGCAATGATGTTTTGTCTCTTTGCGATGATATCATTTGTCACAGGATTTCAAAATCCTTTCGGTGTCATTGTAAAGAATCAGTTTGAGGTGAGCAACTTCATGTCTCAACTTGGCAACTTTGCCAACTTCATAGCTTATGCTTTCATGGGAATACCAGCCGGCATAATGCTAAAGAAAATAGGTTACAAAAAGACCGCATTATGGGCAATAGTTGTAGGTTTTACAGGTGTTTTAGTCATGTTTTTATCCGGTGTGATAGAGAGTTTCGCCATATATTTGACAGGAGCTTTTATTGCCGGATTCTCCATGTGCATGCTCAACACTGTCGTCAATCCCATGCTCAACACACTTGGTGGTGGCGGCAAGAAAGGCAATCAGCTTATACAATTCGGAGGAGCATGCAACTCCATTGCAGCGACCATAGTGCCAGTACTCGTTGGTTATCTTATGGGTGATGTATCCAAAGCCACTATTAAAGACGGCAATCCTGCTTTATTCATAGCAATGGGTATCTTTGCATTAGTATTTATAGTTTTATCTTTCGTTTCTATACCGGAACCTTATGTTGAAAAAGACGACAACAAAAAAGACGCATACGGACCCATGTCATTCCGTCATTTCAGACTCGGCATCATTGCCATCTTCGTATATGTCGGAGTTGAAGTTGCCATACCGAGTATAGCCAACCTTTATATGACTGAACCTCAAGAATTAGGGGGACTCGGACTTTCTGCGGCAGTGGCAGGTACATTAGTCGGTACATACTGGTTTTTGATGTTTGTCGGTCGTCTTATCGGAGGTGTGATAGGTGGCAAGGTGTCTCCCAAAGGCATGCTTGGATTTGTTTTGGGACTTGCTGCACTGTTCATCTTGCTTGCAATACTTCTGCCCAACGACATACTTGTCAAGATGCCGGTTTTCCGTGCAGACATCTCTTTCGGACTTGAGAGTGTGCCACTACCTGTGATGTTCTTGATTCTGTGCGGATTATGTACTTCTGTAATGTGGGGCGGCATTTTCAACCTCGCTGTTGAAGGTCTTGGCAAATATACCGCCATAGCTTCAGGAATCTTTATGGTGATGGTATGCGGAGGTGGCATAATTCCTCCTGTTCAAGGTTGGATAGCCGACTTGACATCAAATTACATCGCAAGTTACTGGATAATTTTCGCAGGTATTGTTTACATGTTATATTATGCCTTAATAGGTTCTAAAAACGTCAACAAAGACATTCCTGTAGATTGACAACAAACAAACGGTAACTATTTAACCATAACGGAATCGGTATAATTTTGCCGATTCCATTTTTTATTTTTCATTATATAAAATGCATATATCGTTCCCATCATGCAAAATCATGCTTCTTATTATCAAGAAATTGATTAACAGGTCGAAGATTCAGGACTTTGGTTATTCTTCCAATAAGAATATGAATTTAATTCATCTTTCAATGCTTTGGCTGCCCATAATACAACACTTATATCATCGGTAAAACCAATCAATGGAATATAATCGTTCAAGAAATCAAATGGAGATACCACATATACAATAGCTGCTACCGCAAGTGTAAGTTTAACAATACTGTACGTTTTATATCTTCCTTTAATAGAATCTTTAACATAATTATACAACAACGACAAAGAATCACGTACCTTGGAGAAAGCGTTTTTATTCAAAAAAGAGTAACATTTTTCAAGAATGCGAGACATTTTTTTCTCGTCGTCTATACAATCCTTAGCCTTTTTCTCCCAACGATCATCATTTTGAAATCTTTGAGAATAATTCATGAGATTTTTATCGATGATATGATACGTTTCATTTCATGTTTTTTCTGTTCCGCTCTTTCGAAGAGTCGCCACTGTGCCTTGGTTCTTACAAGGTTATGTTCAGGATACTTTATCTTGTAATACTTATCACCATTAATATAATCGGCAAGAAAACGCACTGTCTGCATATAAGGGAACAACAAGGCGGCGTAAGGCAGATTCTCTTTTTCAATATCAGTAAGAAAATCTTTGGTTCCAATAAGATAACCTTTGGCAAAAGCCTCGAATATCTCCATATTGAAATCAATATTGTCGAGACATTTGTCGTCCTCAGCACCGGTATTGGCTGCAGAACGCAGGAAATCGCCGAAATCCGAGAATACGAAACTTGGCATAACAGTATCTAAATCAATGACACACAGCACATTACCATCAGAATCGAATAACATGTTATTCACCTTTGTATCACAATGGCATACTCTCTTGGGCAATTTCCCTTCACGATATAATCTCTCTGACAGACACATCATCTCGGCTTTTTCTTCAATAGCATCAATAAAATGTTGCACTTCACCCACTCTTCCACATCTATTTTCTCTCACTGCATCACGCAACTGAGACAGTCTGAACTCTATATTATGAAAATTAGGCAACACTTCACCCAAAGGTTGTTCCATGTCA
Organism: Candidatus Limimorpha avicola; assembly: GCF_056978975.1. NCBI lineage: Bacteria > Pseudomonadati > Bacteroidota > Bacteroidia > Bacteroidales > Candidatus Limimorpha > Candidatus Limimorpha avicola. The sequence goes on along the minus strand of NZ_DBMCYK010000007.1, from coordinate 10,963 downwards.
GACAATAACGACTGAAACTCACCGAAAGCTTTTCCAGCATAATATGAATACTCAGGTGTAACAGCCTCATAAGTATAAGAATCCGGAATAAACAACATCATTCTCCAATATTTACCATCAGCGAAATGATAAAGTTTTCCGTCTTTTGTCCTAAGAAAACGCAAGACTTTACGTTCAATATCTTTTTCACCTTTGTCAAGCATCTTATTATGAATATGGCTTGTAACTTTATCAATGTTATCCTGAAGCATATCTACATCAGTAAAGATTGAATTATTGATACGTTGCAAAACATATTTTGGCACATTACTGCCCACAACAAATACTTTAAAAGAATCATTTATCAATCCATTGCCCAAAGGTTCGATTCTATCAACCTGACAATCAATAGCAAATGCTGATACTATTTCCAATAAATTCATAATATGATAATTTTGTCGTAAAATTACAAATTTTTTCACAAACAGATGACAAAAATCAAAAATGTCGAACAATAATTTCTACAATTTTATAGTTGATTAAATATAATTGATTTCAGACAACAACTATTTGAATATTAATAATTATTCATACTTTTATACAACTCATTTTTTATAAATGAGTACATGAAAAGAAAAAAATAATTCCATGTATGGCATAATCTATTGCAACAAACTATTTTCATTGAATCCAACTCCATGCGCTCCGCGAACAAGAAAAGAACTGTCAATATACTAATGGTTCCAATTTACCGTATATTCCGTATCTTATTCAGAAAAATGTATTTTAATGGACATTCTTTTACAAATTACAAATAACATTACAAATTTTTAATGTAACGGGTCATAGACTTATTTATCTTTCATCAATGACAGCAGATGTTTCATTGACAGTGCTTATTTTTCAAAGATTTCATACAATAGACAATCCCAATTTTCCAATAGCATATTGAGAAATAATGGAATCAGGATATTTGCAAATAATTATGAGTCCGACATTATGGAACAGTTTAGTAAAGCAGCACCAAAGGGAGAATCGAAAAACATTATATTTTCCACTAAAGGAACAAACAGCAATTATCCTACTATATCAAAATTATCATAATTCACTCTATCCGAATAAAGAAATTAATAGGTGATTATTCAGAGTCATTAAAAATGGAAGGCATAACATGAGAAAATTAAATCAAACTCAAAATAAATATAGATAGAAACTCACGCCTGCAGAAACTTCTATAATTATCACATTAACAATATTTTTCCAAATTCTCATGTATCAAGACTTTTTTTTACAAAAAATTATAGATAATCAAAAAATTCTTATCTTTACAAGATGATTTTTCTTAAAAAAAGTTAAACTAAAACCATGATAATCATGAAGAAAGCATTATTTTATTTAATCACTTTGTCTATTTTGACACTTGGGTTGACGCAATGCGGCAGCAACACAAAAGAGACAGGCAAGCCTTATAGTATTGTTGACAACACAATAGTATTTGATGAGCCGGAACGTATCGAAGGACAAAAGAGTGTACTTCAGTTCTCTGTAGATCCAATAGATACGGTAAGGATCGGTTTCATTGGATTAGGCATGAGAGGTCCGGATGCTGTAAACAGAATGACCTATATCAAAGATGTTGAAGTAAAGGCATTATGCGACTTGTTACCGGAGCGTGTCGAGAATGTACAGAAAAACGTATTAGAAAAGAAATCACTTCCAAGAGCTGCTGAATACAGCGGAGAAGAAGGATGGAAAGAGCTATGTCAAAGAGATGACATAGACCTTGTATATATTTGTACCGATTGGAAAAACCATGTCCCCATGGCAGTATATGCCATGCAACATGGCAAACACGTGGCAGTAGAAGTCCCTGCTGCTACATCCATAGAAGAATGCTGGCAACTTGTCGATGTAGCTGAACAGACACAAAGACATTGCATGATGTTGGAAAACTGCTGTTATGACTTTTTTGAGATGACATGTTTAAACATGGCACAACACGGACTTTTCGGAGAGGTGATACATGGCGAAGGTGCATATATTCACAACTTGGAACCTTTCTGGGAATATTATCAAGGCAATTGGCGTTTGGCTTTCAACCAGGAACACAGTGGAGACGTTTATGCAACGCATGGGTTAGGACCTGTATGTCAAGTACTTGACATACACCGCGGCGACAGAATGGAATATCTCGTCTCCATGAGCACTCCGTCTATCAATGGCAAGAAATTAGCAAAAAAAATGATGAACGTAGATACTTTCGCCAACGGCGACATGACAACAACTCTAATAAAAACAAACAAGGGGAAAACCATCTTGTTAGAACATAACGTTTATACCCCAAGACCATACAACAGACTTTATCAATTGACCGGAACAGAAGGTTTTGCGAATAAATATCCTATTGAAGGATTTACTTTGAAAGGAGAGAATCTTCCGGAAGGCATGGTACCGGATCATGAGAAGTTAGACTATCACGACTGGGTCCCTCAACATATAAAAGACTCATTGTTAACAGTTTACAAGCACCCAATTGTTGCTGAGATAGAAGAATTGGCTAAAGAAGTTGGCGGACATGGTGGTATGGACTTCATCATGGATTATCGTCTGATTTACTGTTTGCAAAACGGATTGCCATTAGATCAAGACGTATATGATGCTGCTGAATGGTCCTGTATCGGAGAACTCTCGGCTGCCTCAATAGAAAATAATGGCATGCCTGTCAAGATGCCGGACTTCACAAGAGGAGATTGGAAAAAAGTAAATGGATTCCAATTTGCAACAAAAAAAATAACAACTGATTAAAAACGTAATAAAATGATTAAAAAATTTGTATGCCCAATATGCGGCTATGTTCACGAAGGTGAAACGGCACCTGAAATTTGCCCTCAATGCAAACAAAAGGTAGAATGGAAAGTTCTTGAAGAAGGAACGAAACTCAATTTTGTCACAGAACATATCATAGGAATTGCAAAAGGTACCGGTGACGATATGATTAAAGACCTAAATGCCCATTTTATGGGAGAGGCTACAGAAGTAGGAATGTATCTTGCCATGAGTCGTCAGGCAGACCGCGAAGGTTATCCAGAGATAGCTGAAGCATTTAAGCGTTATGCCTTCGAAGAGGCAGAACATTGTGCAAAATTTGCCGAATTGCTCGGCGACGTGGTTTGGGATACTAAAACAAACCTCGAGAAACGTATGGTGGCAGAATGCGGAGCTTGCGAAGATAAAATGAGAATCGCCCGTATAGCAAAAGAACGTAATTTGGATGCCATACACGACACTGTTCACGAGATGGCAAAAGACGAAGCCCGTCACGGAAAAGGCTTTGAAGGTTTGTTTAACAGATATTTCAAATAATAATATCTGATTATAACTCAGATAAACTACAACATTGAACTTTAATAAAAAGTCCGGCATAACTTCCGGACTTTTTTCATTTCATTCTGAAAACTGCTGTCCGGTAAAAATCTTTATATGGTATCTAAATAAAAAAATCATTTTAAACACATCAACATCATATTATCGACATATTGTTGTAATCCGACAAATTATCACAGATTGTCGATTATCAACACAAAGCCATAATATTAGTGCTCTATATAATTTGCCGGCATATAAATTTTATTTTCAAGACATTATAAAGGAACCTGAAATTTACAGGACATAGTGTAACGATATATAACAAAAAAGCCTCTCAGCAATTGAGAGGCTGAATAATTTTTATTTTTTTATTTGGGAAATAATATCCGGAAGACTTCTAAGCGAAGCTAATTCTTTCCATTTTTTCTTCACCTCTTCAGCAGGAAGTCCGAAATAAGTGACACCAGGTTCGGTATCCTTATCAACGGCAGAATAAGCGAGTATGGTAGTACCTTCAGCAATGACAAGGTCTTTATTGACAGCTGCCATAGACCAGATAGATACATTATCTTTAAGCACCGACACACCACCGACGGCACTATGCGCTCCGAGGAAACAATACTTGCCTATCTTGGCATCGTGACCAACCTGTACATGATTATCAGTCTTAGTCCCCTTACCAACCACTGTATCGCTTGTGACACCGATATCTATGGCACACAAGGCTCCAATCTCGACATCATCTTCTATTATGACACGACCGCAAGATTCAAATTTCACGAAGTTATTCTTGCGACGCTGGAAATAGCAAGCATCAGCACCGATAACGCTACCACTTTGAATAATAACGTTATCACCAATTATCACATGATTATATATCGAGACATTGGAATGAATGATACAATTTTTTCCAATCTTAACATGTTCCGCCACGAAAGCGCCCGGTTCTATCACGGTGCCCTCTCCTATCTCAGCTTTAGGACTAACCATAGCCGTTGCAGGCTCAAATTTCCTGTACGACTTTATCAATTTGATAAAAGCATCGAATGGGTTGTCATGAATCAAAAGAGCCTTGCCTTCAGGGCAAACGACATCTTCATTGTTGATTATGATAGTAGTAGCTTTCGAATTAAGGGCCTTGTTATAATATTTCGGATGATCGACAAAAGTAATGTCACCTTCTTCAACTTCATGAATCTCATTAAGACCGCTGATGATATGATTAGGATCGCCTATCATCTTTTTAGCCTCTATGAAGTCAGCAACACATTTAAGTGTCGTATTTGGTTGTATCTTCATCAGGTAAATTTTCTATTATTCTTTTACTCTTTCTGTATATTCGCCGGTACGAGTATCAATACGAATCTTGTCTCCGGTATTTATAAACAATGGGACTCTTACCTGAGCGCCTGTTTCTACCGTAGCATACTTCATGGCATTGGTTGCGGTATTGCCTTTCTCGCCGGGTTCGGTATAAGTAACCTCCAGAACTGTCTTAACCGGCAATTCTGCATAAAGCACTGTTTCTGTCGAAGCATCGAAAACTATATCGACCACATCACCTTCTTTAAGAAAATCAACACCGGTAATCAAATCTTTCAAAACAGGAATTTGTTCATAATCTTCCTGATTCATAAAGATATAGTTTTCTTCTTCTTTATAAAGATATTGATATTGACGATGTTCAACACGAACATCCTCCAATCTTTCACCTATGTCAAAACGACGCTCCAAAGTACGACCGGAAACAACATCTTTAAGTTTGGTACGCATGATTGTATTACCTTTACCAGGTTTCATGTGTTGAAAATCAACACAAAAATACAATTTACCGTCCATACGAATACATGTTCCGATTTTAATGTCCTGTGAATTAATCATATTTACAAAGTTAATATATTGTACCTAAGTTTATTAATGAAAGAAAACTCTTCCAAATTCAGTTTGCAAAATTACAATTTTTTTTATTAAAAACAAATTTTATCTGAATTACTTTACAACAATATTAGTAATTATTTGTTTATCAGCTATTTTATTTAGATTTTTTATTAGCAGAGACTTAGAGAACATCAATTCCGACCGTAAGGAATCCGCATCTACACGTACATACAACACTTTGTCTTTTACATGCAGACTCAGAGTATGTGAAGCAATAAATTTACCGACGACTTTTTCCCAAGAATTTATCATTTTCATCTCTTCAATGAAATCCTCTTTGTCATTGTCTTTATAAAAGCGACGGATAAGGTCTCCAATTTTCACTTCCTGATTGTCTCTCATGATACAACTCCATTATTAACTTCAAATATTTTATGGTTCACATTAACATTGTCGAGCAGATATTGCATTCTCTGTCTCTGTGTATCAGTAATAAACACCTGTCCGAAATAATCTTCTCCTACAAGTTTTACAAGTTGTGCGACTCTGTTATTGTCGAGTTTGTCGAAAATATCATCGAGCAACAAGATAGGTTTAAAACCCTTCATATTATAATTAAAATCGAACTGTGCCAATTTGACAGCTATAACAAAAGACTTTTGTTGTCCTTGCGAGCCATAACGCTTAATCGGATATCCATTGATTAACAAGTTAAAATCATCTTTATGAATACCGGAAGAAGTAAATGTTGACATTCTGTCCTTTTCCAAATTTCTTTGTAAAAGTTCAGAAAATGTATTATTTTGCAGTTCAGAAACATAAACCATCTCGACTTTCTCACTGACATCAGATATTATATCATAATATTTTTGCAGTACTGGCACGAAGTCAATGACAAACTGCCGTCTTTTCTCAAAAATATATTGCCCGAATGTAATTAATTTATCATCCCATATCGACAACAAATCTTTATCAAAACAACCATTGTCGATAAAAGATTTCAACTGTACATTACGTTGCAGAAGCGTCCTGTTATAATTAAGCAAGTTATTGAGATACAAGGCATCGAACTGTGAGATGACGCCATCTACAAACTTACGTCTCAGTTCGCTTCCGCCATTTATCAAGTCACTATCGTATGGAGATATTATCACAAGAGGGACTTTGCCAATATGGTCTGAGAGTCTCTCGTATTCTTTTTTATTTATCTTAAATGACTTTTTAGAATTTTCCTTTTGGACACAAGAAATAACATCCACCACTTCGTCATCTCTTTGCAATTCGCCATGAATAGCAAAAAAAGTCTCTCCATGTTTGATATTAAGTTTATCTGAGGAAGAGAAGCAACTCTTACAAAAAGCGAGATAATATACAGCGTCGAGAATATTTGTTTTGCCGGCGCCGTTAAGTCCTATAAAACAGTTGATTTTCTCTGACAATGACAATTCTGCTGACGAGCAATTTTTAAAATTTGTCAGTTTTAATTCTTTAAAGTACATTATTCCACTGTTTTATTTTTGCTTTTCACGAAACGGTCGAGATTTGTCGTAATAGATATATAATTCGGGGCTCCATGTATATGCATCTCGGAGCGGGAATAGTTGATATTAAACTTATATAACCGCAGTCCGACACCATAAGAGAAGCCCACCAAACCTTTTTTTGTAGGCGTTTTCATTGTCTGGCGCAGACCATAATTATAACCGGCACGTATGACAAGATTTTTACCTATATACAACTCTCCGGCGACCACTATATGGCTAAAAAAATTATTTGCGAACTTGGCGACCTTGCTTTTCTCTCGTGTCTCACCGGTGATAGGGTCATAATTACCTTCCAAATCGAGAGGATCATCATAGCTGAGGTCCCATTTTTGCAGATTATCATATACAATCATGAACAAAAAAGGAAGATGTTCCAATTTCTTCGACATGCCGAGTTGCATTCTGAACGGCAAAGTACTTTTTACACCATCAAGATTATTATACAACTCATCTCCAACATTTCTGACAGCAGCAGATAACATCAGGTCATTGCCGAGGTCATAATTGGCAGCCACATCGACAAGAATTGCGAAAGTAGAATACTGTTCATACTGCAATCCTCCGAAACGAAGGTTTGCGCCAATACTGAGTTTAGGATTAAGCTGTCTTCCCCATCCCAAAGTAAAACAATAATCTGATGGAGAGAACACAGTACCATCAGTATAACCAGACTCATCGGCATAGTAAAAACGTCCATAGTTCTGGAACTGTACCGTAGCAACGAAAGAGCCTATCTTATCAAAAGTCCTGCCATATTGTATTGAAGCAAAATTAATGTCCGAATAATAATCCACATAGGACAACGCAATAGCATTATTCATCTCGGCATTGATGAGTGCCGGATTAAATACAGTCAACTGAATATCGGAATCTTGAATAGGCACCAACGTACCACCGAGTGCAGCAACACGAGCTGAATGAGTAGTGTTCAGAAATCCGTATGTACCGTCAGAAACCTGGCTTCGGGCATTAAAAAACCCTAAAAACATCAAGAAAGATATCAGTAAATATTTTTTCACATCATAAAATTTTGTTTATAACGACAAAGATAGCAAAATATTATTATTTATCGAGAAGACCGACTCCTTTTTTAACAATTTTATTCTCTTCATTAAGTTGATTCATCAATCGGTCAAGAATACCATTGACAAAAATCTTACTTTTAGGGGTACTGAAATATTTTGACAGTTCTATATATTCATTAATAGAAACCTTAACCGGGATCTCATGAAAACAAAGCATTTCAGCAAGAGCCATTTTCAGGATTATCATATCCATCACACAAACACGTTCTTTCTCCCAATTAGATATATTTTTACCTATAAGCCTGCCATATTCATCGGAATTTTTTATAGTTTGACGGAACAAATCTTTTACAAACTCTTTATCCTCATTAACTTCATTTCTCTCGGTGCGATAAATGGCTGGCAGATGAGAATCTATTCCAAAGTCCTGTTTAATATCGCTGAGAAACCTCTGTAACATTGAAGTAACGAAATGATAATCATCGACAAAGAAGATACTTTTCTCTCCATAATAATCCTGCAGCACCTCAAGGTCGGAAAAATAGTTCTCAACCATACTGATAAGAAAAGCCTTGTCATTACTGAAAGAATCCTTTTCGGTATCCATATAGGCGAGATATTCCGGAGTAGAGCGCATCATGTTATAGTATTTTCTCACTATATCCTGATCATCAGCCCAGTTGATTTTAAGAGCAGTTTCTTTTTTTCGAAATTCCTTGTTATCCTCTATTGCAAGAAGCACTCTGTTGTTGACATAACGCATGTTGGGATTCAAATCTTCAGGTGTAGGGATATGTTTATGTTTGTTTTCATCAATTCTTCTCTCTGCAAAACGTTTTGTTTCAACGAGGAAAGACAATTGCCAGATAAACAATTCATACAGTTTATCAATACTTTCAAGCAGATATTTAACTCCTACTTCAACATTTTCCTCACCTGATTCGACATAAGCATATACTGCTTGCAAAACCTTGGCTCTTAAAACTCTTCTATTCAACATAACTAAAATATTAACACACAGAACAGGCTGCAAAGATACAAAAATCAACGATTCAACAATGCTCTCAGCAGTATATTAAAATCTTTTAAGACGGTATAATCTCTTGCATAAATGACATTAAGCCTTTCGAGGGCAGAGTCATTGAGTTCATTATTCACAATGGAGGCAGGATTGTAGATACCTTTTTTTATCTCCGGAAGTTTCTGACTGTCAGTATTTTTCACCTGACAATAACCAACCCATGAATATTTGCCGAACAACACCATAAAACAATTTTTCAAAAAGGTGAACGGTTTTTTAATGAACCAAGCAACAAACACCCAAAACAATATTCCGGTAACAGAAGACATGAAATCGAACAATCTTTTGTACCTTCTATTGGACACGGTACTAATTGTCTTAATATCAACGGTATATAAGTCGCCTCTTGTATTTATGGAATTGCTCCCAATAATTGATAATGTATCTTCAGGAGCTATTTTATAATCGAGATGAGGTTCATGCCACTCCTCCATCTTGTCTATTATCATACCATGAGATATATCTTTGGAACAAAAAATAATCTCTGTTATCTTATAAATAATGATGATATCGGGCACCTGTCGAATATTGCCAAGATAGTTGTCCGGGACTTCAGAATTGTTATCAGGAGTCACAAGTCCTATAAAATCAGGTTTTATAGAAGTACTTTTCAACAATCGTTCTACCCGTTCAGTTTCTTCTACGCTTCCGATGACAAGAAAACGTTTTTTTGCATTCTTTCCATAACGGTAATTAGGCAATTTAAAAAAGAATCCTATGGCACGAGTTAAAGACATTTCCAATATCAGCCACATCATGCCGAACAATATCAAAGCCCTCGAAAAGCGGAGATTCTCAGGCATAAGGGCATAAATGACCAATACTACAAGACTGCCAAACAACACGCCTCCGACAACGGGATATATCTTGTACGGTTTGTCATATCCTCCTGTAAAATAAGACATCAGCAACCATATCAGCAGATATACAGGCAGGATGACAGCAAACAATATGGTAGGATAACTCCCCACTCCGTCATATACTGTAACATTACCCCAAACATAACTAATGGTTGCGAGACCTGCATAACCCAAAACGGCATCGAGTATAGGCTGCACCGCCTTGTTCAAAAACTGCATTATCAAAGCTATAAAAGCCCGGAAATAAATCGCTATATTGATAAAGAAAGAAAACATTCTGGCTCGTTTCTGTCCGAAATGTTTCTTTGCAAAAATCTCCATTGCCTTATAAAACACAAGTACATAGTTGACACTTGTCTTTTTTGTACTTTCTCCTTTATAATGAATGATACGTGTCTCCGGGAAATAATAGTTGTTGTAACCGGCAAGCGTTATCCTGTACGAGAGGTCTATATCTTCGCCATACATAAAAAATGTCTCATCGAGCAATCCGCATTTGTCGAGAGTTTCTCGGCGCAGCAACATAAAAGCCCCGGCAAGTATATCAACCTTATTTATCTCGTTCTCATCAAGATATCCAAGATGATATTTGGAAAAACGACGGGAATGAGGAAAAAGGCTTGACAAGCCGAATATCTTGTAAAACGCTGTCTCCGGTGTCGGCAATCCTCTCTTCGATTCAGGCAAGAAACGACCTTTCCCATCCACCATCTTAACGCCAAGACCACCGGCATCAGGATGAGAATCCATGAAATTCAAAGTCTTGCTGAAAGTATCGTCCTCCACCACAGTGTCAGGGTTAAGCAACAGTACATATTCACCCTTTGAAATACGTATAGCCTGATTGTTGGCACGACTAAAACCCACATTGTCTTTGTTAGCAATAACTTTTACCTCCGGAAACTTCTCGGCAAGCATCTTCAAAGAACCATCAACAGAGTTATTGTCAACTACGAAGACCTCTCCTTCAATACCTTTCAATGCTCTTCGAACCGAATAAAGACATTGTTCAAGAAAATGCTCTACATTATAGTTAACTATGACTATAGATAATTTCATGGATATATTTTAGATTGCAAATATACATCTTAATTTCGAACTGAAAAAAATCTTTAAAAACTTGTTCAACTCGGTAGAGTCAAACAGCAAGTGCAATATTACGAAATAAATTTGAAGAACTCCTTTTTTGGAGTGGAGAAGTTTAATTTTTCCCTTGGTCTTCGGTTAATT
>NZ_DBMCYK010000006.1:21076-138537 GCF_056978975.1 Candidatus Limimorpha avicola | reverse complement strand
TGTAAGTAAATCCGTATGGATCATTCCGTACTTCCGCAGGCGTATATTTAGGTAAACGTTTCATTTTTATATCCTTTCTTCTAAATAATAAAAGTTTGTTTCTGTATCTTTGCACAGAAGTGCAAAAACATTATTTTATGGAACAACTCTTGCAAGTCAACAACCTGAGAATCAAATTTTGTCATGACAATGAATGGACAGAAGCTGTTCACGGCATAAATTTCGATGTATTCAGAGGCAAGACACTCGGCATTGTTGGTGAATCAGGTTCCGGAAAGTCGGTAAGTTGCCTTGCAGTGATGAAATTGCTTGACGAAAAACAATGCCATATCGATGCCGACAATATCTCGTTGGAAGGAAATGATATCTCCAAATACAACGACCATGAGATGAGCGAAATAAGAGGCAAACGTATAGCCATGATTTTCCAGGAGCCAATGACCTCGTTAAATCCGGTGCTAAGATGCGGTTTCCAGGTTATGGAAACCATACTGACACACGAAAAAATTGACAATGAAAAGGCCAAACAAAGGGTTATCCATCTTTTTGAAAAAGTGAGACTGCCACGTCCTGCCACCATTTTCAACAGTTATCCTCACGAATTGTCCGGGGGTCAGAAACAAAGAGTGATGATAGCCATGGCTTTGGCATGCAACCCTCAGATTCTCATCGCCGATGAGCCTACAACAGCTCTCGACGTCACCATACAAAAAGAGATACTCGCCTTGTTGAGAGACCTGCAAAAAGATAACGACATGGGCATGATATTCATCACCCATGATTTAGGTGTGGTGGCGGAAATAGCAGACTACGTGACGGTGATGCACAATGGAACGATAGTAGAACACGGCACTATCAGCGAAATATTGCAAAATCCGAAAGAACCTTATACAAAAGGGCTTTTGGCATGCCGTCCTACTGTAGATATTAGACTAAGGCATCTCCCTACGGTAAAAGAATATTTGGACGGCATCTGGAAAGATGAACGACAAGTCATAGAAAAACTCTCAATAAGCAGTCAAGAAAGAACTGAACGTCTGAGAAAGATTTATTCACAAAAACCTCTTTTAAAAATCGAACATCTCAGTAAATGGTATCCTATAAGAAAAGGACTTTTCAACAGGACTACGGACTATGTCAAGGCAGTAGATGACGTATGTTTCGACCTGTATCCGGGTGAGACATTGGGACTTGTTGGAGAGTCGGGTTGCGGCAAGACAACTTTGGGAAGGACGATATTAAGATTGATAGAACCTACATCAGGAAAGATAATTTTCAACAATATTGACGTCACAGCATTGAACAGTAAAGAATTACGACATTTTAGAAAACAGGCACAAATCGTGTTTCAAGACCCCTACTCTTCTCTTAATCCCTTCATGACAATAGGTGACGCCATAGCTGAACCCATAATGATACATAGACCGGAACTTGATGCTTTTAAAAGACGTGACATGGTATTTGAACTTCTTGAAAAAGTAGGACTTAAAGATGAACATTACAAACGTTATCCGCATGAGTTCTCCGGAGGACAACGTCAAAGGATATGTATTGCCAGAGCACTTGCCGTCAACCCTAAGATGATAATATGCGACGAATCTGTATCTGCTCTCGACGTCTCGGTACAGGCACAGGTTCTAAACCTGCTTAACGAACTGAAAAACAATATGGGATTTACTTATATTTTTATCTCGCACGACCTCAGTGTAGTACGATTCATGTCAGACAGAATATTAGTAATGTACAACGGGAAACCAGTGGAACTCAACGATGCCGATAAGGTATTCAATGAACCTGAAAAAGAATATACCAAAAAACTTATTTCAGCATTACCGGGTATTAAAGACAGAAAAACAATGTCATGACAATTGTTAACCGACATTTCAAATGTCCTATATTGTCAAGCGTCACTAAAAAGAAATACAAAATAAAACTTTGACAACGACTGTTTTCAATTTGATTCAATTACTGTATCATCTGTTATAAAATACATTCCACATCAAGCCTTCGCCAATGCAGCAGCACCAAGTATGGCTACATCGTTATCATCAAGTTGCGACACTTTTATCTCCACTTTACCCTTAAAAGTAAACAACAGATTTTCTTCAAAGTACTTACGAAGAGGTTTCAGCAATACTTCACCTGCTTTCACCGGACCTCCCATCAAGAAGATCGCTTCCGGGGCAGAGAAAGAACAGGCATTTGCCATAGCGACACCGAGCAGATAACCAACATTGTCGAAAGTTTCCAAAGCGACAGGGTCACCTTCTTTGGCTGCATCACCCACCATTTTGCTTGTAAGTTTATCTGTTGGGATAGTGCATAGTATGCCATTGTAATCAGTATGTTTCTCTATCAGTTCCAAAGCAGTGCGACATATTCCGCGTGCTGAGGTATAAGTCTCGAGACAGCCTTTCAAACCGCAGTTACACTGACGTCCTCCGGGTATTATGACAGAATGTCCAAGTTCTCCGGCACCACCGGTAGAGCCAAGTACAAGTCTGCCATCTATTATGATACCGCTTCCCACACCTGTACCCAAGGTAAACATAATGACATGTTTAAGTCCTTTGGCACCACCATAAATATACTCTCCGAAAACAGCAGCATTGGCATCATTGGAGACTACAACATTAACATCGAAATGTTTCTTCATCTCCTCCCTTAAATTCACATTGCCTTTGAAGTTGAGATTTGTGGCACCTTCTATACTGCCCGTATAATAATTGCCATTGGGAGCACCAATGCCTATACCGTCAATTGCAGTGACATTGTTTTTATACATCATCTTCTTGATAGCATCAGCTATATCATTGACATATAATGTAATATCATAATATTCATTGGTGGGAATATTGGCACGGTCCATAATCCTGCCATCATTGCGTACTAAACCCATATCGGTGTTTGTTCCTCCGATATCTATACCTATGGAATATGTATTTTTCATTTTCTCAATATTTTTCACTCACAAAATTATAAAAAAATCGCAACTTGCAAAACAATACCACAAAATAATCATTATGTTACAGTTAAAAATATAAAAACAACACTATGAATCTTATAAAATATTATTTTTGCGAAAAAAAATGAAGACAGGAATAAAAATAATATCGGTAATAACCATGTTTTGTATATTCTGCGCCTGTAAAGGACAAGAAGAAATCAAGGCATTGACACCGGAAGAATTCAACAATGCCATCAGCAACGACAGTTTAGCTGTAATACTCGATGTAAGGCAACCTTCAGAATATTATGAAGGACACCTTCCCAATGCCATATTACTCAATTACCTCGATACGGAATCTTTTGAGGAAGGTCTAAATAATCTTGACAAGAACAAGAACTATTATATATACTGTCGCAGCGGACGAAGAAGTCACAATGCTGCCGTGATGATGCAGAAACAAGGCTTCAAGGTTTACGACATGAAAGGCGGTATATTAGGCTGGAACAAATACAACCTGCCAACAGTAAAATAACGGCATTTCCCGGTCGAACAGAATAAATACAAAAAACGAAAATCTAACATATCAAGATAAAAATGAAGGCTCCGCCACAAAGAGCCACTCATTAACAACAATCTGTATCAAGCCTGATGAACAGTAATCTGAGGGAATGGGAAACCTATCTTTTCCTCATTGAATCTGGAATAAACGGTTTTGTTGAAATCAAAAAACACGCTCCAATAGTCCGTACCTTTAACCCAAGCACGTACTGTGAGGTTTATGCTGCTGTCTGCCAAAGCACCCAATTCTATTGTTATGGTTTTATCTTTCATCACTCTTGAATCGGCATCCAAAATACCGCCGATAACGCTCTTTGCCTTTTCAAAATCCTCTCCATATTCAATACTAACTGTCCAATCCACACGGCGCAATTCCTGTTTGCTGTAGTTGATAATAGTGCCATTGCTCAAAGAACCATTAGGGATGAATATGGTCTTATTGTCAGTCGTTGTCAATACTGTCTGGAACATCTGTATAGACTCCACAGTACCTGACAGTCCCTGTGTCTCTATAAAGTCACCCAAACGATAAGGTTTGACAAACAAAATGATGATACCGCCTGCGAAATTCTGCAACTGTCCGCTCAATGCCATACCAATGGCGACACCTACAGATGCCAACAATGCTGCAAATGATGCTGTTTCCACACCAAGAGCACCCACCACAGCTATCACAAGCAATACAGTAAGTGTAATATTGATGAAACTTGTCACAAAACTGCGTATCGAGGCTTCCCATTTGTTACGCTGCATTATCTTGTTAACAAGTTTCTTAACGAGTTTGATAAGCCATCTTCCTATGATGTAGATAGCTATTGCTGCCAAAATATTTTTACCGAGTTCAACACCTGAATCTATCAATTGACTCACAAGATCCTGTAACGAATTCATATTATATCTATTTTAAATTTACTTGTTGCAAAGGTATGAAACTATACTTTAAAAACAATAATATCATAACAACAATAAATACTATCTGTTTATACGGATGGCCCCATTAAACTTAAATATTATCAAAAAAACGAATCTGCAACAAAAGTTTGCTACAGATTCGTTTGTCATAAATTATTCTTTATCTTTCTTACGAAACATTGCATATGCCAAACCGAGACCTGTAAGAAACACAATGCCGCTGCCAATAGGTGTATTATGCGCCACAGAATCTCCTATTTGACCATGTATCCCCGGAAGAATAGGTGCAGTCGGGTCTTCAATATCCCTGGCATCCATGTCTTCATATCTGAAGAATCCGTCACTCTGCGCCATGGCAGTTCCAAAACCCATCGTCAATATTATCGCTATTGTCATTATAACCTTTTTCATATCCAAAATCTTTATCATTGTTATCATATTTATTTAACCAAAACCTTTTGTGTCTTCAAACCGGACTCGTCTATCATCTGAATGACAAACACACCGGTATTCAAGGACTCGACATTAATACCATCGCCGGAAGAAACTTTTCCCGTCAACATCAGTCTGCCCAACATATCAATAACTTTTACCTCTCCAATGCCTTTCACATTTTCTATGATGATAACATTATCCGACACGTAAGCAAACTGTTCTCCGGTTGTCACTGTTTCATTGCTCTCGTCGAATACAAGACTGAATCTGTTGATGTCGCCATTTGGCATTCCAACAAACTCATAACACTCTTCCATCAACATGTTGACTTTATCGCCTGTACTGTTATCTATGAGATAGATGCAGTCGAATTCACCCACTGTCTCTATTCTCATCTTGAACTCACTCATTGTTTTGGCTTTAAATCCTACTGATACCGAGTTCACATTCTCAGGACAACTGTATATGCCATATCTGTCATATCCTGATGTCAAAAACACGAGACTTACCTTGTCATTGACATTTGCCAACTTCTCAAAACCTCCTTTTCCATTATTCATCACCACTACTGCATTATCTGTACCTGCATTGCTTTCCACTATGATATTGACACTTCTGAAAGTATCGGTACTTTTTGCAGCACCCCTGTTATATTTAAGAGAAGCTGCTGCATCTATAGCTTTCACCATGAAACCTTCTGCGACCGGAATTATTCCGGCTGCATTATATCGGAACACTCCATTTTCGACAGTGGCAAATCCGCCTTCAAATATATTGGTCTTAGTCATCGAGTTCCAATCTATATCGTAAACGAAAGGATTACCCAACAAGGTATAATAACTCCACTGATTATCCGCATTATATGTTGACAAGACGAAATCCCATGTATTTCCGAAATTCAGAGTTCCGGTATTGTCGAAACTTACCTGATCACGATATGACACGAGATAACCTTCTCCTTCTTTCAAAGTCAAGAAATCTGATGAATGCGACTTATGGTTATACCATGGACGAGCCACACCGTTCTCGTCTTCATTTTCAGGAACCCATTTATACAAATCATAATCGTCGTCACTCTCAATGAAATTCGTCACAGGAGCATTAACCATAGGAGACGACACAATCTGCCAGCCTGTATTATCAACTCCCCATGTCTGAGGATTATCAATACTTTGTCTCACTGTCGCCATGACACCGGCATTGCCGTGTATAAGTTGCCCTCCATCTTCAATTACAAGATTAGAAGGTGTTGTATTGCCAAGGATACCATTGACTGTCAACACGGCTCCATTTGTAACAGTAACTACTCCATTTATAGAAACATTGTCTTTCACCACATTACCGCTTAACATCATCTCATCCATGACCTCAATACTGGTACATACATTGGAACTTGAAACAATCTTCTTATAAAGCTGAATAGATTTCTGATTTTCATAGGTAGAACTTTTGTAATAACGGAATCTCATCTGATTACTTGCAGCATTGAATCTAAGATGAGAATCGAAGGAAACAATTTTAGCATCACCATTTTCTTCAAAAGAAATACCATTGTCATATATTGTTTCATAACTACATTCTAATCCATTTTTATCCGATATATTTCCAATATAAAAACCCGATTTAGACCTGACAGAATAACCATTTTCAGTACTGCTTATCGTAAAACATGAATTTTCAAGTGTTTCGGTATTTTCTATCATATTATCCGCAACAATCACACTAACATAATTATTCACGTTATCAAGAGAAGGCAAAGAACCGTCGAATGCCACACCTTTTTCTTCACAAACTATTAGAAAGTCTCCTTCCATACCATCTATAGAAGTATGTTTGGAATAATATGTCGTTCCCGGACCACCAAACACTGCATATAGCATAATATCTTCATTGACAGTTACATCACCGGACTGTATATCTACAGAAGAGGGAGATGCCATACCTATTATCTCCGTTGTTGTCCAACCTTTAAAATCAAATCCGGAAGGAGATACAACATCTGTCTTCAATGGTGTGGGCAGTCCGGCAGGTACTGTCACAACTTCCGGCACTCCGTTTATCATATAAGTTATTTGACATTGACTTACAACATTTCCAGATAACAATATCTCTACATCTTCCGTTCCATTTGTCTGAAAAGTAATAATACCTATAGATTCACCTACAGTAAGACCTGACTTCATACGTACATATAATGTAGTATCAATATTTCCTCCAACAGGCGACACAGTCAAATTATCCTGATAATCGACATCATCTAATGAAACTTCAAAATATTCATCTACATAAATATACAAATCAGCAGTCAAATTCATCGCATTTAATGCAAGTGTTTTAGATTCCGAAGGTCCTTCTCCTTCATAACATACAAAACCCAACAATTCATCAGGGGTTACAGTAATAGTCGGTATTTTTGTAACAATAACATCTTCAGCACTGTTGACTCTTAACTGTATGTTGTTGTTATAGCAACCGACGACAGCAGTCAAGGTCACCAAGTCACCTTCCATCAGCCCCTCTACTACAGGCAAACGATATATTACCATTTCGTTGTTGTCTTGTGTTATGATAGTGTTGCCGTTATTGTCGATAGTACCCATCACGGCATCTACTATTTGAACTCTTGTACTTTGTAACATGTTGTCGGCTTCAAAGTCTGCAAGAAGTTCCGCTATTGTTTTGACTGCGGAAGGCAAGATGTTGCCGCTCGATACTATACGGAATTCTGATTCCACATTACCGTCTATGCCGGTAAGTTCGACAAGTCCATTATAAACGGTTTTGGTACCCAAAGCCCTTACCTTATCGCCTAATGCCAAGGTCTCAGGAACAGTATTATAATTGAGAAACAAGTCTATGGCAGCAGTCTCGTCCTGTATGTAAATGTTACGTCCATCTATGAAAGTTACAACACCTTCCACTATTGCCGTCTCATTCTCATTGAGTGCACGTGCTTCCGCAATAGTAATAAGTGTAGGGAACGTATATGTCGCTACGGCCACAGCACTGTTGTCCAAACCTTCTTTTACAGCCATCGCTTTAATGGTCGTTGTTGTAGATACCGATATTGGGCTGCTGTAAACGCTGCTTTCTGCTGTAGGCTCGGTGCCGTCGGTGGTATAGTATATTGTGGCGCCTTCCGTATTGCAGTTAATGCTGACAGTCAGAGGCTCGTAATAGGTACCTCCCACAGGACTGAATGTAGGCGTCGCTACAGTGGTGGTGCCGCTGTTTTCAAAACCTGTCAAATTTATATTATCTATTTCCCAAGCAGCAGCCTGCAACTCTATTGAAGTATATTTGAAACCTATATAACAATTATTACCGCTGAATCCGTCGAGTGATATGTCACCGGATGGTGTCCATGTCCATGAACCTGATGAGAGTGTGCATGTCAATGGAGTCCATGTGGCAGTCTCGGGATTGCTGCCGTCGTAATCGTTGGAGAAATACACCTCCAAGTCAGGACCTGTATAGTTTTTGGCGGTGATGAATGTCAGGACGGTATTGCTGTATTCGTTGAGATTGAAAGCAGGAGAGATGCACCAGTCAACGTTGGCACCGGTGTCATAACCGTTGATGTAGGCATAATGGTTGTTGTTATATGATGCTATGGACCATTCGCCTGAACCGCTTACATTGACAAATGTCCATCCGTTCATCTCGCCTTCCCAGTCCTGATCGAAAATAGTGACTACGCCTGTCATAATGTTGTATTCCGCTGTCGCCACATTACTGTTTTCCATCCCTTCCTTACATGCTATTGCCTTGACGGTGGTGCTGTTGGCAATGACAAGAGGGCTGCTGTAAACGCTGCTTTCTATTGTAGGCTCGGTGCCGTCGATGGTGTAGTATATTGTGGCGCCTTCCGTATTGCAGTTAATGCTGACAGTCTGAGGCTCGTAATAGGTACCTCCCACAGGACTAAATGTAGGCGTCGCTACGGTGCTTACCGGAGGGGTGGGAGTGCCGTTTAACTCGAATATTTCAATTTGTGTGTTCTTGATGTTGTTGTGCACTGAAGTATAGGTACGCCAGTCTGGATTAGGAAGATACACACCTAAATAACGGTTGAATTCGTTATTTAAGAAGCCGTGGTAGTTAGGGGATGATGCATTTGTGATGTCTAAAGTCCAGATATTGGCATCTCCGCCACCTACTCTGACGCCATTGTTGTCATTGGTAGAATATAGAAAAACACTGTTGTCGTTCAATGGAGATATCTTGTATCCGCCTTCTACAGCAGTGAATTTCCATTGCAGTTCGGCAGCAATGTCACCTTGAATGGTGTTGTTTTCAATTACAACAGAAACTGCCGTTGGTGCCGAAGAAGAACCGTTGGCACTCGTAAGCGCATAACTACCATTTACATCAACAATCATATATGTTCCATCGGCTGTTACATCAGTATGATTCGTCAATTTAGAAAATGTTTGTTGAGCATTTAATGAATACTCTCCCAAGATCAAGCACAGGAAAAATACCCATGCTGAAAAATAAGTAAATTTCAATTTCATTTTTTTATTTTTTAAAAACCTTTTCAATTTTTTTGCAAATGTAACCTATTTTTATTATACTGCAATAGTATTTTTAATAAAATTTGAACATGTAATAATAAATTAACTCAACAAACAATAATCGCAATAGAAATGTAATAATATCTTAACAATTCGATAAATATAACATACAAACTCTATCACCATACCTAACTAAATAAAATACAATGTAAAATATTTTATCATCAACAAAGGATTTTACTATTACAAATCATATAATAACAAACATACAATTACAATATTACATCGAAAAGCAAAAACATGGGAAAGATGCATTTAACACATAAAAAATAAAAGGTGTGCCTAATTTATATTTCAGCACACCTCCATTTCTTACAATACAGCGACATCAACCATTCAAGGCATTTGCACCGCTTACTATCTCCACAATCTCATTGGTAATAGAAGACTGTCGTGTTTTGTTATAAGTGATATTCAATTCTTTCAACAACTCCATGGCATTATCGGTTGCCTTTGTCATAGAAACCATACGGGCACCCTGTTCCGAAGTAAAACTGTCGAGTATTATCTTATACACCTGAAGTTTCAACGACTTGGGTATCAATTCATTGAGTATATCTTCCCTATTAGGTTGAAAGATATAGTCCACCTCTTCAGTTTTCATCTCCTTTTCATCGTCATTTTCATTCTCCACTGCAATGGGAAGAAACTGTTCATGGACGAGTATCTGAGTACCGGCATTTTTGAATTGGTTATAAACAAATATTATACGGTCGTACTTACGTTCTTTGAAGTCGTTCATAAGACGTTCGGCAAAAGGCACCACATTATCATAAGTAAGATTATCCAAAAGGTTACTCTCATTACCTATGACATGATATTTACGAGCTTTCATCATCTCATCCGCCTTATTGCCAATACAAAGCACATCCACGTTACCCTCTTCGAGTTGCTGTTTAAAGTCTTCTTTTATCAATTTTTCTGTTTCTTTTATTACAATGGCATTAAAGACGCCGCACAAACCCTTGTTGGATGTCACCGGAATAACGAGTATTTTACCGGACTGTCTCATTTCGGCAAAGACACTTTTCGCCGAAGTATCCATATCCGACGACACATCATGCATCAACTTATTCAGATTATCGGCATAAGGACGCAATGCTGTGATGGCATTCTGGAACTTACGCAGTTTGGAAGCCGACACCATTTTCATGGCGCTGGTAATCTGCATGGTGGAATTTACCGATTCTATCCTTGTCCTTACTTCTTTAAGATTCGCCATAGTTGTCAGACTTTACCATTGATACTTTTAACTGTCTCGCCAGCCACTTTTCTCAGTACCTGTATAATATCATCGTCCAAATTACCGGCACCAAGTCGGTCTAATACGTCTTTATAATTGTCTCTCAATGATTTCAGATATATATTCTGAAATTCAGCCACCATCTCGGGTTGTATATCCTTCATCAGGTTATTGACGCCGCAATATATCATTGCCACCTCTTCTTCCACTCTCAAAGGAGAAGACTGAGGTTGTATAAGCATCTGAACATTACGTTTACCTTTCTCGAGCACTGCCTGAGTAGCTGGGTCGAGGTCGGAGCCGAACTTGGCGAAAGACTCGAGTTCACGATATTGTGCCTGGTCTAATTTCAGAGTTCCGGCCACTTTTTTCATGGATTTTATCTGGGCTTTGCCACCGACACGAGACACCGAGATACCCACATTGATAGCGGGACGAATACCTGAATTGAAAAGATTCGTCTCCAAGAATATCTGACCGTCGGTAATAGAAATCACATTAGTAGGGATATAGGCAGAAACGTCGCCGGACTGTGTCTCGATAACAGGCAAAGCCGTAAGAGAACCGCCGCCTTTCACTTTACCTTTGAGACAATCCGGCAAGTCATTCATATTTTTAGCTATCTCGTCAGATTCTATTATCTTGGCAGCACGTTCCAAGAGACGTGAATGAAGATAGAACACGTCGCCCGGATAAGCCTCACGTCCCGGTGGACGACGAAGCAGTAACGACACCTCGCGGTATGCCACCGCCTGTTTTGACAAGTCATCATAGACCACTAAAGCAGCACGCCCGGTATCTCTGAAATATTCTCCAATGGCAGCACCGGCAAAAGGAGCGTAATACTGCATTGCCGCCGCATCAGAGGCAGTGGCGACAACAACGACGGTATAAGGCAGAGCTCCATGGTCTTCGAGATTCTTCACTATATTGGCAACGGTAGAACCTTTCTGTCCTACAGCTACATAGATACAATAAACAGGTTCTCCTCTGTCGTAAAACTCTTTCTGGTTAATGATGGTATCGACAGCGATGGTCGTTTTACCGGTCTGACGGTCACCTATTATCAATTCACGTTGTCCTCTACCGACAGGTATCATGGCATCAATAGCCTTGATACCGGTTTGCAACGGTTCATTGACAGGCTGACGGAAAATAACGCCCGGAGCCTTGCGGTCTAACGGCATATCATAGGTCTCGCCCTTGATACTGCCTTTACCATCAATAGGTTCTCCAAGGGTGTTCACCACACGTCCGAGAAGCCCTTCGCCTACTTTAATAGAAGCAATGCGACGTGTACATACCACAGTGTCACCTTCACAGATATCTCCTGCATCGTTAAGCAACACAACACCGGCATTGTCTTCCTCTAAATTCAACACTATACCTTTTACACCATTTTTCTCGAACTCCACCAACTCGCCCGACTCGGCATCTCTCATGCCATAAACACGTGCCACACCGTCACCAACCTGCAACACCGTACCCTTGACATTCAATGAACCTTTCTTGTCGAAATTTGTCAACTCGTCAAGCAAAATCGCTGATACTTCAGCGGGTTTAATAGTTCCCATATTTATTTCGTTTAATTTCTTTTTTAATATCCTTTAACAAACAAATTTTTATTAAAGTTCTTTTTCAAACGTTCGATGACGCCTTTAACACTCGCATCATACTGATAATCGCCATATTCAACGATAAAACCACCTATTATATTCTTGTCAATGCGGCTCTCTATCTTGATGTCACCTTTCACTTTGTCTTCCACAAACCTCAGCATACGGTGTTTTGTATCATCATCAATTTCTACGGCAGTGATAACAGTCACAACCGATATACCCTTATAATCCAATAACAATGTCTCATATTCTCCAAAGACATATTCTATGCACGAAGACCTGCCTTTTTTCACCATCATAGTCAACAGTTGCATGCTGACATCAAGAATATAGGGTTTGAAAATCTTAACCAAAATATCGGTTTTATAATCTACTGACACAAAAGATTTTTCCAGAATCAATCTCAGTTCATCATTCTCTTTCAAAGTATCGGAAACAAGTTTCAAGTCGTCATAACATCTGTCGATGACATTATTTTCCAAGGCATATTCAAAAAAAGCCTTGGCATATCTCCGTATCAATAGGACATTTTTCATCATCATTATTTTTTCTCTTCTTTTTCAAGAAGACGGTTAATATAAGCGACTTGAGCCTCGTCATTGTCAAGATGCTGTTCAAGAATCTTCTCTGCCACCTTAATAGAAATATTGGCTATTTGGTTTTTAATGTCCGTCATGGCTGCCATACGTTCATTTTCAATGCTTACCTTAGCATTTTCAATGATACGTTCAGCTTCCTCATTAGCCTTGGTCTTAGCTTTTTTCAACATCTCATCGTACTCTTGTCGAGCCTCTGCAAACATCTTATCTCTCTCTTCCTGTGCCTGTTTCAACAGTTTAGCATTACTCTGTTGTATGTTAAGCATATCCTCATGTATTTTTTCCGCTTCCTCCAAGGCAGTAGCTATCTTCTCTTCTCTGTTTTTCAACATTTTGTTGATTACAGGAAAAGCGAATTTAAGGAGTATAAAGAATACTATCGCAAAGGCGAGTACCATCCAAAACATTAATCCGAAATCCGGTGTTATGAGTTCCATACTGTATTTTTTATCAGTTGTTAAAAACGATATTCAGTGTTACAGCCAACCGCTGCAACACTGAATCTTAAAAAATTAAAGAGCTACGAGCAAACAAACCACTAAAGCGAAGAATGACACGCCTTCCACCAAAGCGGCGGCGATAATCATATTCATCTGAATGTTGCCGGCAGCTTCAGGCTGACGTGCCATGGACTCCAAAGCACTGCGACCTATATTGCCTATACCAAATGCAGCGCCTATGGTTACCAATGCGGCAGCGATAGATGCTCCCATTTTTGCTATAGGCTCGAGGTCTGTCGCAGCCTTAACCACTTCTTGTAACAAAACAAACAATGTTGACATAATTTAAAAATTTAAACGGTTTTTTATTTCATTCCTTATGTTCTTCCTTACACGACATGCCGAAATACAATGCCGACAGCAGAGTAAAGACATACGCCTGTATAAATGCCACCAACAGTTCGAGACAATCGACGAAGATAGCAAGGAGCAATGACACAACAGACATTGCATAACCTGCATACATGCTCATCTCGCCCAACACAAATATTATGGTGATGAATCCCAACACCACGATATGACCTGCCGTGATATTGGCAAAGAGACGTACTGCCAACACAAAAGGTTTGGTAAAACAACCCACCAACTCAATGACAGGCATCAACGGAACAGGCAGTTTCAAATACCACGGCACTCCCGGTGTATTGACTATATCTTTATAATATTCTCTGTTACCAAAAATATTGGTTATAATAAAAGTAAACAAAGCCAACACTATAGTCACCGTAATATTGCCTGTAAGATTGGCACCAAACGGGAAAATAGGTATAAGTCCCAACAGATTGTTTATAAAGATGAAGAAAAACACCGTCACCAAATAAGGCAAGTATTTCTCGTAATGATGTTCGTCTATTGTCTTCTTTGCTATATCGTCTCTAACAAAACATATCAACATCTCGAAAAGAGACTGCAAGCCTTTGGGTGCCTTCTCGCCTCTTTTCTTGTACGCCTTGGCGACTATCAGAAACAGCACCACCATCAATGTACATGATACAAACAACCCCAATACATTTTTAGTGATGGAAATATCGAAAGGACGTCTCACCTCACCATTTTCATCTATGATAACAATCTTATCTTTATATTTCCCTTCTTCCGGAATACTAAATACAATATCCTCTCCCGTCTTCTTGTCTTTTAACACATATCTTTCATCATGCGACAAACGTCTCGACGAGAAAACATACATATTGCCCTTATCTAACAATATTACAGGTAAATACACCGTAAAATGTTTTCCTTTCCAAGTAAAAACATGCCACTCATAGTCATTGAGCAAATGTTCTATAATGATACTGCCGGCATCCAATTTCTCCACCACTTCTTCTTCCTCCTGCACTATGCTTTCTTTATCTGACGCCATGGCATCAATCCTGAAAGTAAACAAAAAAAGTATTAATAATGAAATACTTATAAATATTTTATAACTGTCATTATCCGTTATTCCGTCTATTCTCATTATTTTTTACACACCTATTTATATTTAGCGCAATTTTACAAAAAATTTCGTTTATATGTTTCAAAAAAAATAATTTTTTTGATTTCTGTTAATAATCAATATAACTTCATTATTTTTGTAGCATGACAAAAAACAAGTTTTACACAGTATGGATAGGACATAAACCCGGTATTTACGACAATTGGAACGAGTGTAAAGCTGTCATAATGAATTACAAAGGCGCTTGTTACAAAGGTTTTCCAGACCGAGAGAGCGCGGAAAAAGCTTTTAATGAAGGTTATGAAGAGTATATTAACAGCCATAACAAGATAATTTACGACAGCACGGAAAGTCCCATAATGCGCAGCATAGCCGTAGATGCCGCATGTTCCGGCAATCCGGGTAAGATGGAATACCGCGGCGTTTATGTAGAAGATAACAGAGTGTTGTTTAAAAGCCGTGTTTATGAAGGTGGAACCAACAATATAGGGGAGTTCCTCGCTATAGTACATTGCCTTGCATGGCAACAAAAGAACAACCTTCATTATCCTATATATTCAGATTCCATAAATGGACAGCGTTGGGTCAGTTCGGGATTGTGTAAGACAAAGCTTTTGGAGACAGAACATAACAAGGAATTGTTTGAAGTGATACGGCGTGCCGAAAATTGGCTCAAAAACAACGACTTCAGAGTACCTGTTTATAAATGGAAAACCGAGCTGTGGGGAGAAATACCTGCAGACTTCGGCAGAAAATAATACTTTCATCAACAAAATGCATACTGATGATTAAGTTTGAACCTATTTATTTACGTTGCCCACAGTGCAACTCATGGCTTGAAGGACATAAACTGAGATCCGAGATGGTAAATTCATCCATCTTGTATTCTGATGGTAAGACACTCAATGACGATTATATCATAACACCGCAAAAAATCATAATATGTCCTGCATGCAGTCATTGGTTTTGGATAGAACATTATGAAGAACCGGCGATAACGACGACAAAACCAACAGAATGGTGCTACGGTTGGAACACATGGCGTTTTTTCGGAGTTCATTTTGCCTCCAACGAAGGCAAGACAGCTCTAATAGAACACTACAAAAGTTTTCTCACCTCTATTCATAACATAGAACGTGAAATTTATCTGCGTCGTATGCTATGGTGGGCTTATAACGATTTGGTTCGTAACTTCTATCAAGCATCATGGAATTATCTTTTCTCCGGAGAGATGAGTTTCAACGTATGGCGTAAAAATAGAAATAAGATTTTTAAAGGAATGTGGCTATTTCGTCATTACCATGAAGAATACATTGACAATTGCATAGCATTGTTACGCCTTGTTGAAAACCGCTATTCGCCAAGCGACGATGAATATGAAAGGTCCATATTAGAAATCATGGAACTTTACCGCGAGACAGGACAATATGGCAAGGCACAAGAGATTCTCGACAAAGTGCCGCGACGCACCCATTATATCGCCAATATTGAAAAAAAGGTAAAACAGAAAAAAGATTTCGTCTTTCTCGTAGTCGGCTGATGAAATTCATTTATCAGCAACTTCAGCTAATAGGCTGTTTATTACGTATGAGGCACAAAAACACCCGAATACGGCAGGCATATATGAGATTGTGCCTACAGTAGCCACCTTATTATCCACTTTCTCATCTTCTACAATGAAAGCATCGTCCGACACTTTTTCCGGAGAGAATACCACCGTGATACCTTCTCTTATACCTAAACGATGCAGCCTTTTACGTATGTAAAAAGCAAGTCTGCAATTGTAAGATTTCGATATATCGACTATTTCTATTTTTTCAGGAAAAAATTTGCCGCCAGCACCCATGCAACTAACTATATTACGAGCATTCTTAACAGCATAATACAAAAGAAACACCTTGGGAGCAAGGGTATCTATGGCATCGACGACAAAATCGAAAGGCTGTTGCATAAGATCTATGATAGATTGATCTTTAAGATATTGCGTCATGACATGCAGATTGATGTCCGGATTGATATCTTTGATACGTTCTGCCATCACTTCAGTCTTATAACGTCCTATAGTGCTGTCCAAAGCCAAGAGTTGCCTGTTTTTATTGGTGATGTTGACAATGTCGCTGTCCACTATGGTCATATTACCTATTCCTGCACGTACAAGTTGTTCGGCTGTATATGCTCCCACTCCTCCAAGTCCTACGACAAGAACATGAGCATTTGCGAGACGTTCAACGCCTTCCTTTCCTATCAATATTTCAGTACGCGATTTCCAATCCATATTATCTGCAAAAACATTTTACAAAATTGTCATAAATATTATCTCTCAAAAACTCTACATCCATATCAAGCAATAATGATGCCCTTTCATAAACATCCTTTATCGGCACTGTTGACACATCAGTCTCAAAAAACAGTTTATCCATTGGTATCATTTTCAATAACATCGAAGCTTTATTGTCGTCATGCAACGACATGATTCCCAAGGAAATACCAACATCATGCTGAAGCAGTTGTTCCGCCATCCTCAACGACCCTCTGAATCCATGTATTATCCACGGCATAACGGCACCAGATATTTTTCGCATCTCAATAATATCGTAACAAGAACGTACTGCATGTATTATCAATGGCTTGGCATGACATTCCGACAATTCTATCTCTTTGACAAACACTTCTTTTTGTTCAACAACAGTATCTATATGACATCTGTCCAATCCGGCCTCCCCAACAGCCAACACACAATCTTTATCTAAATATTCATCGATAATACCAAACAAAGATGCCTTATCGGTATCGGATTTTATGCTCCACGGATGTATTCCAACACTGCACAAAATATCTTCATCGAAATGAAATGCAATATCTGCAACATCTAAACTTACTACCTCAACGATATCGTGATCATGAGAACTACATCCATGTGTATGAATATCAACAAAACACGCCACGTTTACAAATCTAAATTATGTTGCACCAACAATTCTTTAGTATCCAGGTTAAATGCGGTAAGATTGCCGAATCCGGCATTCGAGTTGCCATAATACACACCATTGTCAAGAGCTATGAACCCATAATTGGGATTATCGAGGAACAGGTTTATCATACTCAACTCCATCGGAATATGACCGTGAATGACTTTTTTGCCTCCGATTTTGTCTCTATTAACTTTAAAATCCCTTATCCACATCATGCTGTAAAGGTCTTCAAAAGGATTGATGATTTTAAAATTAAGACCTGCATGTACCAACACATATTCTTCTAATTCAATATAATACTTGCCTTGTTTCATCCAATCAATATACTTTTGATTTATTTTACGAGGCCTGTTGACTTCAAAACTCTTCAATGTATTTGCAGCACCATGTTTTCTCCAGTCTCTTTCAACCCTGCTGCGCCCGAGCAAACGGTTCCGGTCTGCTTCCCATGCATCAATACAATATTTTTCATGATTGCCAATTAAATAATTGACATTATATGATTCTTCAGTAATATGAATAATGTAATCTATTACTTCTTTCGAATTCTCTCCTCTGTCTATATAGTCCCCAAGAAGATACAGTGTATCTTCTTTAGTAAGACCAATCTCCCTTTCCACCAATGACTTAAAAGTCTTAAAACAGCCATGGATATCCGGAATAACCCAGCGATTTCCCATATTTCAAACAGTCAATTTATTTGCAAATATACATGTTTTAACACTAAAAACAACATCAACCCTAAAATGACACAAAAAATATTAAAAATGAAAATAAGCTACAAAGCAAATTTCTTTACTGTAAATTTTTATTAAATTGTATAAAACCTAATTTGCAGACATAACATAATATCGTGAACAATTACCATTACTGTCAAAAACGTCTTTATTTTTCTATCTTCTCCAAAAACAGAAACAACCTAAAAACAGTATCTCCACAATCCATATTTTACAACACTCGTTTTGATAAGCAAATCATTTAAAAATAAAACTAAAAAACAACAATATTGTTCAAATGAAACTAAAAAATGATGATTGTCTTGTAAGATGAGAAACATAGGTACGTATAAAAAAACGGTGCGTCAGATTTTATTCCGGCACACCGTCAATAAAAATATAGTTTATTATTGTAATACCTTACTGAGTTTTCTGAACTGGAAAGCCAATACTATTCTGAATATTCCGTATAACATGAAAGAAATACCTACATAAACAAGTATGAATATCCCGCCATAAATAGGACTAATCAAGAAAATGAAAGAACATAACAAACTCAAAATATTAAAGAATAACAACCAGCCCCAACCCTTAAGAGGGAAGCCGGCAAGTTCGCATGACTCACAAATACCTATGATCGAATGAAACATCATCCAAAAACCGAATACATATACCAATGTAGTGGTTACAAGAGATGTAGGAAGCATAAACAACCAAATCCCAAATAACACCTCTATTATTCCACGTGCCAAATCCCAACCCCAATAATGATTCCATTGTCTCTTCATTATTGCAGAGACAATATTAAAAATTCCACCTAAAATCAAAACTACCATGAAAAGGGTCGTTAAAGCAACAATTGAACTTACGGGAGTAACAAAACAGCATATACCCGCAACCATACTCATTATTCCTACAATGAGTGATAACCACCAATACTTAAATGTCTTTTTTTCTAAATTAGTTTCTGTTAACATAGCTTATATTTTTAAATTTGGCAATATAAACAAAATTCAACAATTTTTTAATTAAAATATAGTATCAAAAAATGTGCAATATTTCGTATTTTTGCAATTAAAATGCAAATATGTAACATGACTGAGCAAAATAAAATAAAAAATCCAAAAGATTTGAAAGGAGATCGTAATGTATTCAAAGAAATATCAGAGTTTCTTGGAAAGGATTTTCTGAAACACTCCTACATTTTTGACGGTTTCGTTTTCAATGTATGTATGAAAGGAAAGTTGAAAATAAAAATCAACTACAAAGAGTATCTGATTACATCCGGAGATATGTTTGTCATAATACCCAAACATGTGTTTACAATTTTAGAACATTCTTCCGACCTCGATGTAAAAACAGTTTTTATTTCGCTTGATTTCATTCAAAACATTCCAACTTCTCCTAATTTTTATTTATTAAAGAACATAGAAACATGCCCAGATGTCAAAATGACTGAAGAACAACAGGAAGACTTCATCAAAATATTTACATTAATTGAGAAATACGATAACAAGAGCATATTAAACAAACAAATACAGGATGCACTTACTCTTTCCTTGATATTGATTGCGACTTCTTTATTCGATAATATACAAATGAACAAGAAAGTTCCATATTCCCGTCAGGAAGACCTCACACGATGTTTTTTTGAAATATTGCTAAGGCATTATGAAACTGAGAGAAACGTATTTTTTTATGCTGACAAGCTTTGCATTACCCCTAAATATCTAACTACAGCAGTCAAGTCCGTCACCAATCATTCAGTTCAAAGTTGGATCAACGAAGTCGTTTTGATAGAAGCCAAGCGATATTTAAACACTTCAATATTAACAATACAACAAATATCCGAAAAACTACATTTCCCTACATCGTCTTCATTTATCAGATTTTTCAGGACACATGTAGGATGCACTCCTTTATGTTACAGAAAAAACAATGAAACATAAGTCACATCAGTTCATTTAGTTTTTCTCTGATTCTCTTATTATATTCATAAACTCATCACCGGTGATCGTTTCTTTTTCTATCAAGAATGATGCAGCTTTATGCATAATGTCGATATTTTCGGAGATAATACGTTTGGCCTTCTCATGTGCATCTTTTATCACACTCAGGACTTCATTATCAATATTTGCTGCTGTGTCTGCCGAACATGTCAAAGAGCTGTCATCACCTAAATAAGGATTATTCACAGTTTCGAGTCCCATCATATCATATTTTTCACTCATTCCATAACGTGTAACCATAGCACGTGCCAATTTTGTAGCCTGTTCTATATCGTTGGAAGCGCCTGTCGTGACTGTACCAAAAACAACTTCTTCAGCAGAACGACCACCGGTAAATGTCACTATACGGTTAAACAATTCTTCTTTATTCAACAAAAAATGTTCCCCGTTTTCCACCTGCATGGTATAACCCAGTGCGCCTGAAGTACGAGGAATAATAGTGATTTTATGTACAGGAGCAGAATGGGACTGCATGGCTGCAACCAAAGCATGTCCTATCTCATGATATGCCACTATTTTCTTTTCATCAGCAGACAATATTGCATTCTTCTTCTGCGCACCGGCAAGGACAGTCTCAACACTTTCCTCCAAATCGGATGTTGTAACCGACTTACGCCCCATACGAACAGCACGCAAAGCAGCTTCATTCACAATATTGGCAAGTTCGGCACCTGAAGAACCCGCAGTTGACATAGCGACAATATCCAAATTCACATTCTCATGTTTTACTTTCTTCAAATGCACGTCAAGAATAGCCTTTCGCCCTTCCAAGTCCGGCAATTCCATTTGAACACGTCTGTCAAAACGACCCGGACGCAACAATGCCTTATCCAAACTCTCCGGACGATTAGTAGCCGCCAATATCACCACACCTTTTCGTCCGTCGAAACCATCCATCTCTGTAAGCAACTGGTTTAAAGTCTGTTCACGTTCATCATTACCCATTCCCAAATCACGTTTTTTCCCAATGGCATCTATCTCATCGATAAAGATTATGCAAGGAGCCTTTTCATTAGCTTGCATGAAAAGGTCTCGCACCTTGGCGGCACCCATACCCACAAACATCTGAACAAACTCAGAACCGGATATTGCAAAAAAAGGCACTTTAGCCTCACCTGCCACAGCTCTGGCAATCAACGTCTTTCCGGTACCGGGAGGTCCGACAAGCAATGCTCCTTTGGGCAACGAAGCACCAATCTCGGCATATTTTGTCGGATTGTGTAAAAAATCGACTATCTCTGTAAGAGCATCCTTGGCTTCATCTTGTCCGGCGACATCTGCAAACGTGGTCTTTATATCCGATTCCGCATAAATCTTGGCACCACTGCCTCCAAAAGACATAAAATTATTCCCTGCACCTATCCTGTTCTGTATGTTTTTACTCGCCTGTCTCCAAATAATATAAAATATCAATCCCGGCAAAATCCACATCAAAATGAAATTCATAATGGGAGAATTTTCCTTAGGCACAACCTGGTTGAATGATATTTTATGATTTTCATTAGGACTTTCAGCATTCAGCAATCTATCCACCAACTGAGGGTCATTAGTTTCCCCCGTATAATAAACAATTGTATTGCCATCATCTTCCACAGTAAAATATATGCGATTGCTTTCTATATTGACATCCTTAACTTTTCCTTCATTTACCATTTCTATGAAAGAACCATAATCGGTGGCTATTATCTGTCGTTTTGCTATATTTGGAAAAATCAATCCATTAAGCAACAATACTATTAATATAACCCATAAAAATCCCACATACGGATTACCTTTAGATGCATTTTGACTCTGTTTTTTCTCTTTTAACTCCATATCCAAACTGATTTATCGCAGCAAATGTCGTCATTTATTCTCTTGACACAATAGATATACAAGCTTAAAAAATGTGCAAAATTTCTTGTTATAAATTATTCTTTCTCATTCACAGTGTATTTCAAATCCGGAAAATATCACCAAAAAAGGAATCAAAAATATTACCATTATTAGGATAATATTTTAAGATAATTTAATAAAAATATAGTTAAAATATTACAATAAACATAATTTTAAAAACACAACATTAACATAATAATGATATTATTATCAATCATTTTATTATACAACTCGTTTCATAACAATGGCGGTGCATCAGAAAATCCAATCACCGCCATCGATTGCCGATAATGGCATTAAACAAATAAACAGATTTACTTTGCCTTACCTTGATTTGCGACACTCTGCATCTTGCGAGCTATCTCTTCCTGGTCGCCGAGGAAATAACAATTTACAAGTTTCATATTCTCGTCAAACTCGAAGATATAGGGCACTGCAGTAGGAATGTTGAACTCTATAATCTCGCTGTTGGACATCTGGCGCAATTCCTTTACAATACCCCTCAAGCTGTTGCCATGAGCCACCACCAACACCTGGTCATACTTTTCGAAAGATTTCATAATCACGTCATTATAATAAGGCAACAGACGGTTTATAGTATCTTTCAGCGACTCTGTCAAAGGTATTTGTTCATCTGTCAGTTCAGCATAACGCGGGTCCTTGCGAGGGCTTTTATCATCATCCATACTCAGCGCCGGAGGCCGGACATCAAAAGAACGTCTCCACAATTTCACTTGTTCATCACCATATTTTGCAGCGGTATCAGCCTTGTTGAGACCCTGTATGGCACCGTAACTCTTCTCGTTGAGACGCCAGCTCTTCTCCACAGGAAGCCAATCCATATCCATGGCATCCAACACATTGTTCAACGTCTTCACCGCTCTTTTAAGATAAGAGGTATAACACATCTGCGGAAAGAATCCCTCTTCTTTCAACAACTTGCCGGCATTATATGCCTCCACTATGCCGTTTTCACTTAAATCCACATCTGTCCAACCCGTAAAAAGATTGAGTTTGTTCCATACACTTTCACCATGGCGTATTAATATCAGCTTTTTCATTTCCAAAGGTTTTTTTAATTAAACATGAAGATTTTATTTTTGTTGCAAAGTTAATATTTTTTATTCAACAACTCGAATTTTGAATTACTTTTGCAGCAATACATTGTTGAAATGAGAATATTCCGTACGCCGTGGGCAATAAGACTGTTTTATCCTTCTTTCATCTGGTATATGCCGAGTGGAGAGAAGAAGATATATCTAACCTTTGATGACGGTCCCACACCGGACATCACCTCGAAGGTGTTGGAAATACTGAGAAAATATAATGCCAAAGCCACTTTCTTCTGTTTAGGAAACAATATCAAGAAATATCCGCAGCTTTTCGAAGCCATAAAAGCCGACGGACACAGCATTGGGATACATACATTCCACCATGAAAACGGATGGAAGACTAAGACTGCAGATTATGTCGCCTCTGTTGACGCCGCCAATGCCATGGCAGAGACCGTCTTATTCCGTCCTCCGCATGGCAGAATGCGCCCTCGCCAGATAAGACTGTTGCGAAAAAAATATAAAATCGTAGCATGGTCTTTGATATCGTACGACTGGGACAAGACATTGACACCGGAAGAATGTTTTAAAAATATAATCAAAAAAACTCACGACGGCAGTATTATAGTATTCCACGACAGCATTAAAGCCTGTGACAACATGCTCTACACCTTGCCCAAAGTATTGCAGCATTTCCATGACAAAGGCTTCACTTTCAACAGTCTGTCATAAATTAAAGATTTCGGCTATACTCACAAATGGCTGAAGCTATCAACGCATGTCCTTTTTCATTGGGATGTATCCCGTCAGAACATAAATAATCCTGATAATTCTTCTCTCTTAAAAAAGGCGTGGTGATATCTATTATTGGAATATTGAAACGCGAGGCGATTTTAAACAACTCTACATTATACATCTCATGCCAATGATAGATATTTGACACCTTGCCGTGAAGCCATTGCAAAATATTGTTTCTGTTGAGAGTAACAGAGAAAAAGTTGAAATATCGTTCTGCATCTATCAATGGCAATGACAATATCACCGGCTTGACTTTAAGATGTATAACTCTGTTTATCAGTTCAGTATAATGACTGATAAAATCCATCATACCGGTTTTGGGATAATGTTGTTCATCAGGTTTTTCCGATATCTCTTTCCAATTATAGTCACAGTCGTTGCCTCCGAATTCGAGAAAAGCATAATCGGCATCCTGAATATCTTTCAGATGACGATCCAAATATTTCAGACCATTTAAGGTAGTACTGCCAAAACAGGCATAATTATATATTTTCATTCCGAAAATTCTTTCACAACGTTTCAAGAATCCCTCATCACTTGTAACATAACGAGGATTTTGCGTGTCTGCCGCAGCAACGACACCTTTCATTATTGAATCTCCAAAAGCAACTATCTTTTTATTTATCATCATGAGACATTTTATTTCATAAACAATCGGTGCTGCAAAAATACTCTTGCCGTATGCTGATGTGTAGAAAAAGGGACATTTCAACAACGTAATGGGGTAAAAAACATCATTCAGGGACGAAAGTGCCTTTTTCAGGGGTGAAATTATACTATTAAGGGGTGAAGATGCCTGTTTCAGGGGTGAAATATCACAATCACGAGATGATTTTTTATCAAAAAATTCTTTTTTTGTCATTATGATATTATCTTTTTTTATAAAAACATTAATCAAAACACTTATCAAACAGACAACTATTTTTTGCCATAATGCCTTTAGCTATGATTTTTAATGTAACTTTGCAGCATGAGAAAGACCGTAAGACATATTGTATTGTTAATGTTATCGTTTTTGCTGCTCCGTTGTGCCAATGTAGTATCGCCTACCGGCGGACCCAAAGACGACACTCCTCCTGTAGTACTTTCAACTTCACCCAACAACAACTCCGTTAACTTTACCGGTAAGACAATACATATTACCTTTGATGAATATGTCACTCTCGACAATCCTACTAAAAACGTACTTATCTCGCCCCCAATGGAAAAAAGTCCAGTCTTCAAACTCAACGGCAAGACCCTGATGGTACGTTTTGAGGAAGAACTTAAACCGGAAACAACATATTCAATCAATTTCGGCAATGCCATAAAAGATCTGCACGAAGGCAACATCTTGAAAAACTATACATACATTTTTTCTACAGGCAATTATACAGATTCGCTCTCGCTGATAGGCACTGTTTACAATGCCTATAAACTCGAAGCAGAAAAAGAAATGTATGTCATGTTATATGATACGGGAAAAGAAAATGCCAACATAGACTCGCTTCCATATCTTTCCCTACCCGACTATATCACAATGACTGATGACAAAGGCAAATTCGTCTTCAGGGC
The DNA here is from genome assembly GCF_056978975.1 of Candidatus Limimorpha avicola. NCBI lineage: Bacteria > Pseudomonadati > Bacteroidota > Bacteroidia > Bacteroidales > Candidatus Limimorpha > Candidatus Limimorpha avicola. The sequence goes on along the minus strand of NZ_DBMCYK010000006.1, from coordinate 112,730 downwards.
ATTATCCGACAAAAACTATCTGCTTTTTGCTTTGAAAGACGGTAACTCCAATATGCTTTACGACTTGCCTAACGAAAATATCGCATTCTACCCGGAATATGTAAGACCTGTTTATATCCCGGACAAATTGTTCAATATCCCAAAAGACACTGTTACTTCTTCAGAAACAGAAGAAAACCTGCAAGACAGCATCATTGACATTTATGTTGACACCACTCTGAATTACACTGTCAACGAATGTACACTTTACAGTTATTTACAGGAAGACTCCATTCAGAAACTGTTCAAAAAAGAACTTGTTGAAGACGGACTTCTGCGTTTTGTATTTCGCTATCCGGCACAAGATGTGAAGATAGAAGTTCAGGAAACCCTTCCGGACACCTTCGATATTTATCCTTTATATTCACAACGACAAGATACGGTGTTGTGGTATTTCACTCCTAATAAAGACAGTCTGCTCGTAAGCATCAATTATGACACATTGATACACGACACCATTCATTTCAGCCTAAAGCCCAAGACTGTCAAACGTCGAAGACAGGAGACTGAAGTAAAAAAACTGTCAATAAGCAACAACACTTCACAAGGCAAACTGATACCCGAACATGACCTTATACTGTCTTTCCCGGAACCTGTTACAAAATATGACATGCACGATACCACATGGTTCATCACTTCAAAAGATACGGTATTCAACAATATCGAGTTTGAGAAAATCGACAATGACGGTATGAAATTCAAGATGCTCAACACCATAGAACCTGAAGAAAAATATACCATCATAATACCGGATTCTGTATTTTACAGTTTCAGAGGATATACCAATGATGTCACCAAATTGTCGTTCAGCATTGCAGATTACAACGAGTTCGGCAATATATATATCACTGTGATGATACCGGATGACATTCCACAAGCCATTGTATATCTGACAGATGAGAATGATAAGATTAAAGATACGAGAATTGTCCGAGAGAATGGAGAAATAGCATTTGAATTTCTCAAACCCGGAAAATACAAACTAAAAGCAATACTCGATAAAGACGGCAATGGTATATGGTCGCCCGGCAACTATCTTCGTAAAATACAACCGGAAAAAGTAATAATATATAATAATGTCTTTGAAATAAAAGCCAACTGGGATATAGACCTCGATGAACCTTGGATTTTAGATAAATAATATCTAATTGACATTATTACATAATAACATTGTATTCCGATAACTAATCGCCTTGACAATTTATAAAATGTATTATTATCATCATTCTACCGTCATTCCGTTGTTATTATCTTCTCGCTGCATTTTTTCCTTTGTCAACTGTTATGTTCAAAATATAATTCCCTGATGGGATATTCTGTATCTCCAACTGCATCGTTTCTGCTCCTGTCAAAAGGAATATAATTGAAAATGATTTTTAAAACTATTGGCTTTTAATAAGTAATGTGATAATTACAGTTGTTTGCCATTGAAAGAGTGGGATATGCATGCCACATTTGACATATCCCCATGTTATTAAATTACCTTTCATTTAAAATTGGAGGATTATTAATCATTACCGGCAAACCATAATAAACAGTAAGATAATGATATCCAATCTGCGATTCTTTTATTTTACCACCAGCTTTAAATTCTAATTCCCCTTTAACAATATAACTTATATTTAAAGGACTTTCATTTTCTTTACCCAATCCCAAATATGAATCAAGGTAAAAATATGATACAGACTTTTCTATATAACAAAAATATTATATATTTGATAATCAGACATATATAATTTACAATGTACAGACTTTTTTAAGAAAATCTACATTTTTTGACAAATACGTATTATATTTTTATACTAATATTTTTAGAATAATTATCACAATACTAAAATAATAATTACAATTTGTAATGTACAGACTTTTTTATATTGCTAAAAATTTATATATTTAATAATCAATTAAATATAACTTTTTATGTACAGACTTTTTTTATAATATATATATATATTTTTTAAAAAAATAACAACTGTTAAAATGTATGGATTTTATACAATATATACAGTGTAATACATATAGTAACATACAGACTTTTTTATGAGTGATAAACTTTATATTATTGATAATAAGATAAATATGAAATTATATATACAGACTTTTTATAGTAATATGTCATTTAAAATTGATAATCAATTTGTGATTTTCTGTCAGATTTCAATAGGATTTAATATGTTTTTACACGTAGAGACGCCATAATATGACGTCTATACTATAGTTGATAATACAATATTGATGTCTAAAGTAATTATCTTTTATATAAGCTTCTTAGTACGATTTCACCGGACAGCAATGTTTTCATTTTTCTAACTCAAAAATACAGTTAATATAATCATCTCATAATATAAATTATTTGTCAAAAGACTTCAGCAGAACATACCAATACATTAGTCCTATTTATAGTAAGGGGCTTACATATAAGTTCTACTTTTCCATCATTCTTAATCCGCTCAATATATTCACTATATTTCCCGTCACTATCAATAGGAAATAATACAAATGCAATATATTTTTTACAATTACCACCTGCATTTCTTAATTTGTTAATGTCTTCGATAATAGATGAAATATTTTTCGTGATGGGTCTCGTACAAGATTTGCATTGCTCGGCATTATAATTTGTGTTGGGAGTCTTTTATTCTATTAGATTTCCATTAGCATAAATATCTGCGTATCGATTTTTATTGTTTGGATATGGATATTCCACCTCCACATCGCAATAAGAATCGAACAGTCTGCATGCTATTTCAAATTTCAACCATCCTTCAAATTTAGCACGCTGTTTTATTGCAATGAATACAAGCTTTTCATTTTCTTTCAATATGTCTATTATAATTTCATTTAGTTATTGTTTCATAATTCTTTTTTATTAGAGTTTAAAGTTAATTGTCTATCTTAAATATTTACAGTCTCAACTTTCAAAGCGTTTTAAATTATCATCCTTTCCAATTTCATTTTCCATTTCTTCCAATCCGGCATTTCCTGAGACAATAACTCATAAAAGGCTTTGGTATGGTTACGATGAACAAGATGACAAAGTTCATGCAGGATAACATACTCAATGCAAATACGCGAGGCACCGATTAACTTTGGATTCAACAGAATTTGTCCGGAAGCGGTACAGCTTCCCCAACGGGTTTCCATTTCTTTCAGTTTGATGCCGGAGGGTTTGACCTGATGACGGCTGAAACGTGCCACCAAAGGACCGGCATATTCATTGAATTTGATTTCAGCACGTTTTCTATACCAGGCTATAAGTAAATGACGTGCATCTTCACGGTGTCTGCACTCTACCTCGAGTATATTTCCTTTGTAATGCACCTCGTTGCGTTCGCTGTCAACAATGCGTAGCATATATTGTCGGCCTAAATACAAGTGGGATTCTCCACTAACATATTTTCGTTCAGGTGTGTGAATGCCGAATGAGGAAAAATATCGTTGCTGTTTGCAAATCCACGGAGCACGACGATGTACGTGTTTTCTGATTTGTTCCAATGGAGTTTCCACAGGAGCTTTTATATCCACACTGCCATCAGGATGCACACAGATACCCAAAGTTTTCCTGTCTCTGTATTCTACGGTATATTCCATTACAACAGAACCATATTCGATACTATCTTTTATTTGATCCATAACTTTGCCACGTCAACACATCCGTCAATAATCGTATCCATATCATCAAATGAGAAATTAAGTCCATACTTTTTTTTCACTTCATCTATCAGATAATCTTCCAGTTCTATTTTCATACGGCCGATAATATCCGATTTCTGTTGCCAGTCAACCAATACATTACCGTCAACAATTAATGTACGGTTTATGATTCCATCAAAAGTCATAGCAGTTTCTAATGCCAACTTTTTCGAATCAACCTGTGTATCATCAAATATACGCTGATATGTTTCCAAGGCCAAACCATAATAAGCCTTTGCCGTATTGTTTTGCTGTAATACTCCCGGCAATTCATTATCAGTATGAGTCAATATGTCATCCTTGTATTTCAATACTCGTTTCAAATATTCCGATTCATCGATTCTACCCTGTTCATAAGCGGCAATAGTTTCTTTCAGCAATTGGGAGAATTTTTTATAAAATACCGGGTCTGTATCCATATTCTCAGTAATGAACTTACTGGTACGGGAGGCGATTGTATCGGCCTTAGCCGCTGTCCCCACAATTTTTTTCACCTCCTGTTCAAAGGCTTCCGTATCAAAGATGTTTACCAACTCTGTAATTGGCTTTACTGCTCCACTCTCCACATGACGGTTAATCAGTTTCTGTATCTGACTTTCATATTGCCTGTAATCTATAGTATCCGAATAACGCAACTGAACTGCCGATCTCAGCTTAACGAACATATTCAAGTCATCCTTATAACGCTTGATTTCATCTTCCCGGGTTTGTGCATGGAAATTACGCGTAGAAAGGGCTATCTTCAAGCAAGATGCATAATCTGTCAGCCTCTCATAAAATTCATGTCGTCTGTCTTCATCCCGCAACGACCGGGCGTATGCCTCCAAATCCCTTTTGTTCGGGATGGATTTGAACAAATCCCATAAGTCGGAATATTTCTGTGGCAGTTTTGCTATTTCCGTATCTACGGATTCCAAAGTCTCACGGAAAGCCTCCTGTTCCTCTTCATCATAATTGGAATAAAGTTCCAAGGCATCGTCAAGTTCTTTCAACACCCCATAATAGTCTATGATATAACCGAATTTTTTGTCTGCAAAATCACAGACACGGTTTACACGCGCCACAGCCTGCAACAGAGTATGCCCGTTCAATTTGCGGTCCAGATACATAACCACAACCTTCTGCTCATCAAATCCGGTCAACAGTTTGTCCACCACTATCATTATTTCCGGCTGTTCCTGATTTTTGAAGCGAGAAATCAGATTTTTCTGATATTTTTTAGGCGACCCATGTTCATCCATCATTTTTTTCCAATATACCTTTACTTCTTCTGAAGTCTCGCCGTATGACGATTCTTCACCTTCGCGCATATCCGGAGCTGTAATGAGCACTTCAGAAGATACCATACCGATTTCGTCCAAATATTTCTTATACAACACTGCAATAGACTTGCGTGGAGTGACCAGCATAGCCTTGAACCGGGTTCCCTGCCAATTTTCGCGGAAATGTTCGGAGATATTCCAGGCTATGGAATATACCCGTTGCTCTGTCTGATTCACAAAATCGGTACGCGAATACTTTCGTTTCAAGTCCGCCGTTTGATATTCATTCAACCCTTCGCAAACCTTGGTGAAGAAATTGTCTATGGGGCCCTCGTTTACATGCTGAGGCACAATACGTCCTTCATAAAGCAAGGGAATCACAGCCTTATCATCCACAGCCTGCCGCACAGTATATACCGGACGGATGATACCGCCAAACGTATTGGCAGTATTCTTTTCTTTTTTCATCAAAGGCGTACCGGTAAAAGCTATCTTGCAGGCATTGGGCAACACTTTGTCCATTTTGATTGCCATTTCCTTGTATTGACTGCGGTGTGCCTCATCAATCAGTATAAAGATATTCGGGTCAGTAAGCGGTTGCTTCATTTGTTTGACCGCCGTTTCAAACTTGTTGATGACGGTTGTGATAATGGCATCCGTCTTGCTTTCCAGCAATTTCATCAGATTGTGGCCGGTAGTGGCATTCATCACTTCCCGTCCGCATTTCTTGAATGTAGTGGTAATCTGGTCGTCCAGGTCTGTACGATCTGTTACCATCACTATTCTCGAATTCTTTATTTCTTTTTTGGCTTGGGCGATAGACTGTGCCAGCAGAACCATCGTAAGCGACTTGCCGCTTCCCTGTGTATGCCATACCACACCTCCACGACGTTTGCCATTTTCTAAGGCTTTCACTCTTTCCGTTATCTCCTTTACCGTAAAATATTGCTGGTAGCGGGCTAATTTCTTGATACCACCGTCATAGATGGTAAAATTATGAATCAAGTCGAGCAATCGCTCCGGACGACACAAGCCAAACAGATACCGATCCTGTTCTGTGGGCAGCATCTTTTCCTGTTCCATAGCATCGAAATACGTCCGTACATAGCGGAAACGGTCACCAAACAGATGAGCTTTCTGTTTATCATCTAATGGAGTGTTGACAAGACTGTCCAACTGCTGTGCATAATCCTCCTCCTCTTGTTCAGTAAGGAACAACTCCTTCCACTTGCTCCAGAATTTGACAGGTGTTCCTGTGGTTGCATACGACCCGAAACTGTTTCCTATACTGAGCAGCAGGGCGCTGTACAGATATAGGGTACGTATGCCGTCATCTTTCTGGTTGCGCAAATGTTGGGAAATTGCCTGGTCGAGCGCGCCTTTGATATCCGGACGCTTGCACTCTATCACCACTAACGGAATGCCATTGACAAACAGCACGATATCCGGACGATAGATTTCTGCCAAACCGGTGCGGGTTACCGCAAATTCTTCCGTTACATGAAACACATTGCGTTCAGGCTGCTCCCAGTCGATAAAACGCATGGTATAACTCTTTTTGTCGCCGTCGATGCTCTGCTCAAAAGCCTTACCAAGTGTCAGCATGTTGTAAACAGTTTCATTGCCGCTTATGTAGCCGCCTTCCATAGGGATATTGCGCATGGCGAGCACGCCGTTTTCAATGTTCTGCTCTGAAAACAGCTCTTCCTTGTTGCTGTTCACCCTAATGGAGTTGATGCGCCTCAACTGATTGCGCAACACATCTTCCAGCAGGACATTCGACGTCTTGCCGCCACGCATCGCCAACGCCTCCTCCGGCGTCAGATAGATATAGCCCAACTTCTGCAACATCTGCAAAGCGGGTATCTGACTGATATGATCTTCTTTAAATGATATTCCTTGCATAAACACCTATTTTTCGACATTCAAATACTCAAATTCAAACTCAACACCTGTTTCCCAACCTCTATTTTTACATTCATCCATAAAACGGATAAACTCGTCCAATTCTTTCGAATCTATATTATGATTCACTTGATTTTTCTTGATTCTAATGACAAAATCTTCAAAATCTTTCCATGAATCCCAAATAGTAATTACACGTTGATTAATTCCATAACGTTTAGTCCCAAAAACATTCAATGGTATAATCATGCTCGTTACCATAGGTATAATATGCTGTTCAGAAAAACTTTTATAAATATTTTTCGCTCCATCTATATATCTTCTTTCTTCTTTTAAAAGGCCATTTTCACTCGCCGTTCTCACTATAATCCTCATTAATTCCATGTAATTATCAACAACCATAAATGAAGTATCTTTGAGGCTGGCAATTTTATTAAACATATTCAATCTTATTTCTCTTGTTTCTTCTTGAGTAAATAATTCAAGGGGCCACTCCACCTCTCTTTCCAGATGCATCAGAAATTCACATACGAACCATGACGGACCATTTTCATAAAGTACAGTCTGCAAAAACGTTTTATAAGTATCATGCCCGTTCTTAAAACAAGAAGGAGGATTCAATATCTTTATCTTTCTAAAATCATTTATTCCAAAAATATTTTTCGTAGAGTTCGTTCCTACATATAAAATAGTACGCACCCATTTCATATATGTATCTTTATCTTTTGGTTGAAATTTTTTCAATTGGCTTTGCAATGAAAAAGATTTTGTTGATAGCGCTGATTTTACCCTTCTTTTAATTTCCTCAAATGGCAAACCCCACAAATTATCAAATTCATCCGCAGAATAGTCTTCTTCCAAAAGCATATCATAAAAGTATCTTTCATAAGCATCTTCAGAATTTATACCTCTCAAATCAATTGAACTATCAGAAAATAATTTATCAAATATAGACAATATCTTCTCTTTCTGTACCTCTGAATATACATGTCCAAAATATTTATCCCATTCTTCTCTAATATCAATCATATCTCTATTCAAAAAGCCATTTAATCCAGTTGGATCGTTTTGTTCATTCTCCCTTTTATACAAAACCAAACTACCATATATTCCTTTTTTAAACAAGCGAGACTGATACTTGCCCAATAAATCAAATGCCTCTTTATACTTGACTTTTAACAAAGTTATGTTCATTAAGTCTTTTAGGACAATCTCTCCTGCCAAATGAGGATAAGAAGAATGTAATGCATTGGTAAAACGCTTCACATCACGTAAATTTCTCAACTCATCTATTACAAAATCTCTTGAACCGGACGAGTCATAGACGGTGACTTTCAAATCTTCTACATCTCTCTTACTTACCATAAACTTACAGCAAGATTCAAACAAAACATCTTGCAATACCTTCTTTTCAAACTTAGGTATTGTATATTCTATCTGAAAAATCTTTTCCAGATAAATATCTGGCATAATCACTTTATTTTGCTCCGAGATTGTCTTGACCATATAATTTTTGTCATAAGCTGCAATAAAATATAGGTTTGGAAAACTCGCTCCATTCCTCAGCAACTGCAACACTTCCATTATTTCTTCACCTATCAACCTGTCCAAGTCATCCACAACAACTACTATCGGCTTTGGTATGCTTTGCAATGTCTTTTCCAAAGTCTCCTTAGCCGTTTCCAGACTATCCTCCCGATGAAATAATGCATAAACCGATGACAACAATTGCAACATAGTCGAATCAGTCTTTCCCAACAAAGATGCGTATGCTTTTATTTGATGATTTAATGAACGGTTATAACAACTCAACTTCTTGCTTAGCTCCGCAAAAAAGGCTTGTGTCAAGTTACTTCCTTTGCCATATACCCAAGGAGAATAATCCATAACAATAGCCCTATCTCCTAAATGATATTTTATCAGATTAACAAACGATGTTTTGCCATATCCCCAAGGAGCAACAATACCAATGGCAAACGACCTTTCTGACAATTTTGTTCGCAATAACTTATTTGCAATGCTTTCGGCAAATGGACTACGTTTTAAAATGTCTTCTTGGGGATTTTCATGTATAGGTTCATCCAAAACAAAACCCTCACCTTGATTCACCTTTTTATTGCGAATAGAGGATATTTTTGTTATCACCCACACGGCAGACCAAGTAAAGTAAAGCAATACGGCATATAGAGCAACAATATCAACAAAGGCTATATTGTCAATAACATAAGTAAACGTAAATGCATCACTATAAAATCTATAATATGCCCATATAAGCACCAACAAAAGAGCAATATATAAATGGGAAGGTGAAATCTGTTCCTTATTCCATAAAGCATAGCAAGTGCGGACAATTATATATATTACACCAACCACAAAGAGGATACGCGTAAAAAATGTAACCTCAAAAGAAGAAAGAAATGGAAGGACTAAATAATATGTCAACAGCTTTTCAAAAAACGATTGAAAGCAGAAATAAACGATAAATAGCAATGTCCAAAACAAATTTTTATGCATTGCTAAAGTCCATAGGTTTGTGGCCTTTTCACAGAACCATGCTATTAGATTTCGTATTCTACAATTTCCTTCCCGTTCTTTCATATTTTATAACTTCACTCTCCTTTTCCCTGTTAATAATACTTGCATCAAACCTTTCTTTTGTTCCTTCATGGCAGCCAACTTATCTTGCGCCAAGCGGATTTCTTCATCACTTGATGAAAGGATATTGGCAATGGCGGTTTGTTCTTGCAATGCAGGAAAAGGTATCTTGATATAGGCAAAATCAGAATAACTAATTTGCTTTCCATCTCTAATCCCTATTACCGCTACAGACAATCGTTGAATAAAATCATTACTTTTAAAATATGCCTTATAGAATGCACTGTCTACATCAAGAGCCTTTTTTAATACAGTATATGCAGGACTAACAACACCACGATATTGTGAATATTCAATTCCCCCTTCAAATGACCTCAAACTTATTACAAAATCACCAACATCAACAAGTTTAAAAGAAGACAAATCACCAGTAGGCATGGTAACTCTAGACTCTAACATATCTCTCGGAATAACACCATGTTCTTGAGTTGCAGAAAGAAGAATTTCTTGTTTATTGGAACGTATTGATACACTTTTAAAAATCAAACCTGCCTTTACTTTCTTCCATTCTCCTGTAAACCCCGGCAAACGTTTCTTTCCCGTGAGCAGTTGCTGCATCAAGCCTTTTTTTCGCAATTCCAATTTCTGAATCAGCTGGGTCTGTCTTTCTATGGCCTTATCCCATGTACTCAAAATTTCTGCTATTTTCTCTTGCTCGGGAAGAGGAGGGAGAGGAATCATAATTCGCTCTATTGTTGATTTCGACAAAGAAGGTACACCTGTTGCCTCATTATATTTTTTCCAATCTATTATCTGAAATAACAAATAAATATACCTCGCAAAAGTGGTTTTAAATGCATACGTATAAAACAAGGTATCTACTGTCCATATTTTACCCGAATAGAATATCGGTTTATCAATTGTTCCTTTTCTACCTATGCAAACAGTGTCCCCATTATATAAATAATTATTAACATAGGTAATAATCCCTCCTGTGCCAAAGACAGGAACATGTCCTACAGAAAGATGCTTATAATCTTTACCATTTCCTATCGATAATACCTCCCCCAACCTTTTCACCTCCCACTCCATAGGAATAATACCCAATGGTGAATCCTTGTATCCTACCGGTATGTTTTTTATTGTCATAACGCCACCTATTTATTTTGTCCACCATTTATTATTTGTCCACCTTCCGAAGTGGTACAAACCAATGCCACATGCCAATAACCGCCTCGCGCACCACCCAAACGGACAATGTAGCCCTTATCCTGCAGTGCTTTCAGCTGTTTCTGTACTGCCGACTTGTTAATGGGCAAACGCTCCGACAGTTCGCGTACGGTAATGGCAGGTGCATCCAAAAGCACCTTTATCAGCTTTACCGTATTCTCGTTGGCAAATTTCACAAATGCACCATTGTACCACCATATCATATCCGCTTTTTCCTTTACAAACGAGATATTATCAGACAACTCACCGCAAAGCAACTGCTCCATATAGTCGGTAAAGGGTTTTATTGCCTCTTTGCCGGCAAATGCACCGTCAGCCGGCAATTTTCCCGTCAATGCATCTGCCTGATGCAATGCCGTCAGGTAACGGCTTTTGTCCTTGCTTTTCACCACTATCATCGGATAATTGTGTCGTGCCAATATATAATTGACCATCAAACGGGCTATGCGGCCATTGCCATCCTCAAACGGGTGAATACGTATGTAGCGGTAATGAAAAACGGATGCCAATTCAATGGGCGACAATTCGGCTTTTGCTTCCGCTTCATTATACCAATTCACCAAATCGGCCATTAAGGCAGGTGTTTCCTCCGGCGAAGCGTATTCAAAACGCTCACCTGTAACCGTTATCACCGAATTGGGACGGGTTTTGTAAATGCCCGCATGAATGGTATAGGATGTATTCGTGCCATCGGACAACCGGCGGTAACAAACATAATCCTCACGCAACATGGTCCGATGCAGCTGGCGGATAAAAGTTTCGGTCAGCGGCTTTCCCTTGTCGGCCGCCTCGGTCTGCATCATTTTCAGGCACACATTGTGGGCTTTCATTTCTTCCAAATCCTTCATATTGGCTTCATCCACCACCTTGCCGAAAAGCAGGAGCAACTCCGTCTGCCCGTAAGTCAGCGTATTGCCTTCGATATGGTTGGAATTATAGTTGAACTCCAACATGAATTTGCGGTCCAAACGACTTTGGTCTTCCGGCTTTAAAGGCAACAACGACTGCCATTCATTATATAATTGTTCAATACGGTTCATAGTGAAAATATTATGCTTAATATCCCAATTCCTTCAAATACTCTTTCATTTTTGCCTGTACTTCGGCCAATTCGGCTTCAAGCGCATCAATCTCCTGCTGTACGGCGGGAATATCCACTTCGGCTTCCTCTTCAAAGGTATCGACATAGCGCGGAATGTTCAGGTTGAAATCGTTTTCGCGGATATCGGCAGGAGTGGCCACAAAGGCATATTTGTCTTCCGCCACACCGGCATCCAATTCGCCATTGGCAAAGCGGCGGTAAACGCTGACAATATGGTCAATGTCCTGCGGGCGGAGCTTGTTCTGGTTCTTGCCGTTTTCATACTCACGGCTGGCATCGACAAACAACACATGGTCGGTTTTCTTGCCTTTGTTGAAAATGGCGATGGCTGCCGGAATGCCTGTACCGTAGAACAGGTTGGCCGGAAGTCCGATCACGGCTTCCAACAGGTTTTCCTCTATGACATGCCGGCGTATTTTTCCCTCGCTCGCGCCACGGAACAGCACGCCATGGGGAATGACCACACCCACCTTGCCGCTGCCTTCCTGCGCCACCTCTATCATGTGCGAGATGAAAGCCCAGTCGCCTTTGCTTTTGGGCGGAATGCCACGCCAGAAACGGTTATACGGGTCGGTGGCCGCTTCATCGGCTCCCCATTTATCCAAAGAGAAGGGAGGATTGGCCACAACCGTATCGAATTTCATCAGCCGGTCATTCTCTTTCAGCTTGGGATTACGCAAAGTGTCGCCCCAACGGATAACTGCATTGTCAAAATTATGCAGGAACATGTTCATCATGGCCAACGCCCATGTGCTGCCGTTCACTTCCTGTCCGTAAAGCGAGAAATTGTTGTTGCCCACTTCCTTGCCGGCCTTAATCAGCAGGGAACCGGAACCGCAAGTTGGGTCGCAGATACGGGCACCCGGCTTGCTTTTGGTCAGTTTGGCCAACAAGGTGGACACTTCGGCCGGCGTGAAGAACTCGCCCGCCTTCTTGCCCGACTCGCTGGCAAACGTGGAAACCAGATACATATAGGAATCTCCAATGATATCGTTGTCTTCCAAATGGGATTCATCTAATTCCAGCTCGCTGAAATCGACCAGCAGGTTTTTCAAGCGTGCATTTTTTTCCTTGGGTTCGCCCAAATTGGCCGAATTGAAACTGATGTTGCGGAAAATGCTGCTGCCGTCTTCACTGCTCATCTTTTCACGGTTGGCATCCTCCAAATCGGCCAAAGCCATATCAATCAGCTCGCCTATATTGTTTGCATTGCGGTTTTCATACAGATAGTGGAACGAGCTGTTTTCCGGCACCATAAAACGCTCATGGCGCATGGCACGCGCCGCACGTTCCTTATCTCCTTCATATCGCTCTAAATATTCAGAATGCTTGGCTTTATATACATCACTGACATACTTAAGGAAAAGCATAGTCAGGATATAATCTTTATATTGGCTGGGGTCTATCACTCCGCGGAAAGTATCACAAGCTTTCCAAACCACACGATTAATTTGCGACTGGTCTGTTTTCTGTTGAATTTCCATATATAAGTTATTTTATTTTATTCATTAATAATCGTTGCATAATAATATGTTTCTTTTCGATGATTGCATGTTGCAGTTCTTTTTCTCTTTGAGACAAGTCTGCAATCTTTACGATAATATTTTGTTCCGTCAACGAAGGGATTGGTATCTCTAAATTTTCTACGGCAGGTTTATGAATAAGCGGCGTTGCACTACCAACCTGGTGAGTCTTAAAATATGCTTCCACTGAAGGCTGACGTAAAAACCAACAAAGATATTCAGGTGTAACAATCGGGGATTTCAACCGAATCACAAAAAAAGAAGTGGATGCCACCGCTTTTTCTTGCTCACGAAATACGACACTTAAATAATTTACACCTTTGGAGGTAAAAAGGATATCACCTTCATGCAACAAATTCTTATGCATTTTAGATGTTTGAAATACTCGTGAAGCATGCCTTGTGACTATGGTGTCAGTACAGTCCTTAGTCTGTAAATAGGTTATTTCTCCATCCGGATCTGTTTTCTCATATACTCCTGATAAAACCTCTGCAACCTCTTTTAGATATATTTTTTTCTTAGTAATCATTTTACTCTATTTTATGTTGCAAATATACAGATTATTTTTTTACTTCCAAAAATTTCTTGTTTTTTTCTAAGTAATATAATTACTATTTCTGATTTACAAACACAAAATTATATTATCATCAAGAATATCAGCTAAATACATTTATTACCACATTTTATATAATCTATCCTTAATGGCGGATTACAAGGCCTCAAATAATCAGTAATACCTGTATGGAGATAGTCGGATCTATGCCACCACAATAAAAAACATTGTTTGAGTTGATATTAAATTTGTATCAACGAATACTTTTTGTGGAAAGACTCAAAATATTATTTTTTACTTTATATAAATATCTTTCCGTCGTATTATATCCGATTGCCTCAGATAGTACTTCCTAATAATACGAATATAAATATTTCTTTGCTGTCCGAATAAAATCATTATATGGATATTTTATATATGAGATTATTATTAAAGCACAAATGTCGTTCTATCAACATATTGCAAACACTTCATAATATATCTACGTGTAAAAACATATTGTATTCAGACTTCTCGGACCTTACTGTTGACAGAATTCAACCTGGATTATTCCGAATAACTTCCTGATAAACTTCATGATATTTTTCCGTTATCTTATCCCAAACCAAATCTTCTTTCACCTTATTATAAGCATTGACAGCCATTGTCATTCTTTTATCGTCATCATCTATAAGTTGGTGAAGCATATTTTTAAAGGAGTGGTAATCATGGCAAAACAACGCCTGTTCATCTTCTTTAAAGACACCCCAAACGCCGGTACCTTCAACAGCTATCACAGCATTCATCACGGCTGCAGCTTCAAGATATACCAATCCGAATGTCTCGCCTTCACTTGGCAAGGCAAAGATATCGCTTTCTGCCAACAACTCGACCACTTTATCATGGGACAATTGTCCATAAAACTTAACATTGTCCATGCCTTCAGCCTGAGAGTAAAGTTCATGTCTCAGTTCACCGTCGCCTATTATTCCAAGAAAGATTTTTTTGTTGCCATTATATTCCTTTACAGCATCAATAACCCAGGACAAACGTTTTCGTTTTATCATACTGCTTACAACAGTAATTACAACTTCATCACGGCAAGGCTGTAACTCCCTGTATTGCAACAGATTATCATCTATGGCATGAGGTATTACTATACTATTCACTCCAAAATGGCTTTTTATGAAATCCTGTTGAAAGACATTGTGTACAATGATTCTGTCTGCATCATGCAACACCTCCTCGAACTTGGATTTATGACAGCCTGAAGCGAAAGCCTTATTGATATATTTGACATCTGTTTCTCTTATCGACACTATATAAGGTATGCCATATCTTCTTTTCAATATGCGGGCGAAATAACCGTCAGGCAGCACAAAATGAGCATGTGTCAATGCAGGCTGTCCATTCTGTTCCACATAACGGCAAACATCATGCTCTGCAGTTCTCAGCAATGAAAACGAGAGGCTGAAGCCCGGCAACCGGTAATACTCTATGGGAGTAACCGGAATACCGTCATTATACCAAGTCTTATCGAGAGAATGTAGATACTTGTATTTCTTGAATTTATATACCGGAAAAGGCACGAACTCCTTAGGATAAACCATTGCTATGTCATAATATCGCGACAAATGCAGAGCTATATCTACAATAATACGATTGCTGACGCGTGTTGGAGTAGTGATATTGTTAGCAACATACAGGACTTTGTTTTTTATATCTGTCATATCTTTTTTTCCTTATTTTTTATCAAGTCATTGAGCAGAACGGCATAATCGCGGGTAAGATTTCGGCGGGAATATCCATCTACGGAGCTGTCATGACACAAAAGATTATTATTCAAATATTTATTAAAAAAGTCCATTATGACTGTTTTCATTTTCTCCTTATTATGAAAATCAATCACTATGCCGGCAGAGGTGTCGCGCAGCAAAGCAGCAGTATCTCCATCTTCAGGTCCAACAGCCAAGACAGGACGACGGGCTGCAAGATATTCAAACACCTTGCCTGTCAATATTCCTTTAGCATTAGGAGTGTCGTTGACAAGCAACAGCAGCAACTGTGAAGAACACTGTTCTTTCATGACACTATCATGCGGTATATAACTTATATGCTGAAGATTGCCATCAAGACCATTTTGACTTATGGATAACAGTACAGTATTATCTACCTGACCTATGAGACGAAGCCTCAATTTTTTCTTAAACTCTTCATTTTCAGCAACGAGTTCACCGAGAGCCTTCCACAGAGTCACTGCATTACGGGTACTGCCGATAATACCTATATGTGATATAGTGAAGTCATCAGACAGTCTGACATCATGAATATCATTTTCATTAAAGTCGTAGCCATTGGTTATCACAGTGACGTCACGTGCACCAAGACGTGACAGGCTGTCAGCGAGGTCACGACCCACTGCAACCACACGGTCTGCCTTTACAAGCACTTCATTTTCAAGACGGTGATGTTTTCTGTCGCTACGTGCAGACAAATGCAAGTCGTTATAAAAGTCTATCCCGGTCCACGGGTCTCTAAAGTCTGCTATCCATGGAACGCCAAGATCATCATGCAGTTTCATTGCGATGAGATGCATAGAATGAGGCGGACCGGTACTAATGACAGCATCGACAGGATTATCTTTCAGATATCCTTTAAGAAAACGCACTGATGGACGCACCCACATACAACGAGCATCCGGAATAAACATATTACCTCTTATCCATACGCTAAGATTCTGTTTCCATCCTTTTTTCTTTTCTCCTTCTTCAATAAAACCGGCTTTTATCTTTTCATCTTTTTTAAATCCAAGAAATCTCTTATATAAAGAATAAGGTTCTATTATAGGACGGCGTATCACCTTCACCTCCGGAACAATATCTTTCTCCAAAGAGAGGTCTTCGACAGGATATTCTGCATTTTCTGCAGTATATATCACCGGCAGCCAACCATTCTCCGGAAGATACTTCGACATTTTAAGCCATCGTTGTACACCGGAACCTCCGGATGGATACCAATAATATGTTATTATCAAGACCTTTTTCATTCTTCAGTCTTCTTCTGCTTGAAAGCAAAAGCTACCGCAGCCACCAATGCCAACAGAATAATCAAAGAAGTCACAAAAGAAATGGCATTGCCGACTTTCCATACTCCGGGTTCGTAACGCATCACTATCTCATGATTACCGGCTGGAATCAAAGCTGCCCGCATCATATAATCGGCACGTAAAATCTTATGGTCTTTACCATCGACAGTCATCTTCCATCCATCGGAAGTCCAGATTTCCGAAAATACCACCAACTCGTCTGCAGAAGATTCGAATTCATAAACCAACTCATTGGGTTTATATGATTTCATCTCTATAACACCATGACTGTCATTACCTTTAAAGTTTATCAAATCATTCTCGAACTCTCTGTTGACAATAGCAATATTTTTGACATCGGTATCAGCAATAGCATCTATCTCTTCATTTGGAGTATCGACCCATCTCACTTCATCGACGAGCCAGGCATTGCCAAAGGCATTTCTGTTAATCAAAGGCTGTGCATCACCGTGATAAATCACATATTTGGTATTCAGCATATTGAGAACCTTTGTGTTGTCCAACAACTTAACAACATCGTATTCAGTTTTGGCATTGGAAAAGCCTTTGCGTAAATCATTTATCTCACTGTCAAGATAATGAGAAATAATGTCTTGATAACGACGTTGTTTAGCACCATGATAACCTCCGACGGATTTATGATAATATGAAGTACTTGCATCGTTAAAGACATTTTTGGAAATATCTACCACTCTGAAATCAAGAGTATTGTCATTCAATATGAACTCATCAGCCTTTGTCATGGTAAAAGGCCTGTCGAACTGACGTTTTGATATAAAGTTGTCATTATTAAGATATCGTTTGTCCACCGGCAACATATCCACCAATACAAGGACAGCGAGGACAGGCAACAATATTTTCTGTTTCATCTTACCCTTGACAAACAACAGAATACATATTGCAGATGCTGTTATGAAAAAGAAACTTCTCAGAGCATCTTTTCTAAAGACAGCCATACGCACTTCCTCCAACTGAGACATCATGGATTGGTAAACCGAGCCACCGGCACCTTTTGTAAGTTGTTCAAACTGAGCCATTTCATTTTTACTCAGAAAATTAAAGAACACATCTGGCATTACAGACATTATCAAGCATATACCGCCTGTCAAGCCGAAGGAGATATAAAGGGCTTTCATATTGTTTTTCAACACGTCGGGATTTTTCATTATCTCGGCGAGAGCAAGGAAAGCGAGCAGCGGCATACACACCTCTGCAATGACGAGAGTCATAGACACAGCCCGGAATTTATTATATCCTGGCACATAGTCAAGGAAGAAATCGGTAAATCCCATGAAATTCTTACCCCAACTCAGCAGTATAGACAACACTGTAGCTGCCAGAAGTATCCATTTATACTCGTTTTTCACCACAAAAAGTCCTAATACAAAGAGGAATACCACAATAGCGCCAACATATACGGGACCGCTTGTACCCGGTTGATCGCCCCAATACGCATTCTGTTGAGCAATAGCCTGTTTAAAGCGGGAATCCACATTATGAAGAGCCGGATTGTCATTGCCAATATAGCCTGAAGCACCACCTTTAACATTTGGTATCATAAGACTCCATGTCTCCCCAATGCCGTAACTCCATTGTGTGACATAATCTCTGTCAAGTCCATTTGTCTGATTATCAATATCTTTAGACAATACCGGTTTACCTCTCATGGTATCGTTGACATATTTATAGTTAGCATAGAGGTTAGTAGAACTTGTCATCACCGCCAACACAGCAGCTACAGCAAGCAGAGCACTTGCCTTGAAGAATACGTCGAATTTCTTATCTTTAAAAGCCTTGACGAACTCGAACAGCACTACAAATACCACTATCAACAGTAAATAATATGTTATTTGCAGATGTCCGGCACGTACTTCAAGAGCGAGCGACAATGCTGTCAACACAGTACCCCAAAGATATTTACCTTTATAAGACAACAAAATACCGGCAATAACGGGTGCCATATATGCCATTGCCATGGCTTTGGAGTTATGTCCGGCGCCTATCACAATGAAGAGATAGGAAGACAATCCGTAAGCCACAGCACCGATAAAACTGACCCAAGTACCTGCATTTAGAACCATCAACAATACAAAGAAGCCTAGCATGCTTATGAAAACAGCTCCGACAGGATGCGGAAATCCCACACTCAGAATCTTATTGATATACGTCATAAGGTTACTGTTTTGTGTGACGGAAATATTCCAGGAAGGCATTCCGCCAAACATAGAGTTGGTCCATAAAGTCTGCTCTCCTGTCTCTTCCCTGAAATCGGATATCTCTTTTGACATCCCTTTGTACATGTCTATATCATGCTGTTTAATTCTCTTACCCTGCAAAACAGGAGAAAAATACACCATGGTAATGACAGCAAATCCTATGATTGCCAACAATATAGACAAAGCATGCCTATTCTTCTTTATAAAGTCGCTCATATCAATATTTTAATAAACCACTTTTACAACTTTTCTTGAATAATCAGTGACAACATTCAACAAATAGCCGCCACTTTTAAGATTACCGGTATTAAACATCTCGGATAGTGACAAACTATGCTTACCTGCACAAAAAGAGCCATAATTTTTTTCACATATCAATGCTCCGGTAATAGAATATAACTTCAAAATCACGTCGGATGTCTCGCGTAAATCTATCTCACAGACACTGTTAGAAGACAAAGGATTAGGCATGATTTTTATATTCATTTCATAATTATTCTCATCAATATAAATATCATTGAACTCATAAGTTCCAAGGTCTATGATACCATTAAACACACGTTGGTTGCCTGCAAGGTCAAGAGAAGGAAAAGTAAACCCGGGCACTTCAGTTCTGCCATAATCTATACATGGACTTGACTTTGTCAATCTGAAGTCATTATTATCGAAATCCACAAATTGAGGATCTTCCACCAACATATCCTCAATAGTCACCTCAGCAAAAGCGGTGTGTATGCTTTCCATTCCGTTCTGCAAAGCGACATTATAGAGATCCAATTTTGTTTCGCCATCCCAGACCCAAATCTGAGAACCATCCAAAGAAGATGAATGAGCCCAATGATTTTCCCAAATAATAGAATTGTAGAATTTAGGGTGAGCCTCGAAAGCGCACTGCATGCCACCACCGCCTGCTGATTCGCAACAGTTATTTATTATGCTGAAATTGACAAAGAGAGGGTTGGCTGTTGCCACGGCAAGGCCTCCGCCATAGTGAACAGCGTTATTATTATAAAGCAACACGTTGGACATGACGACATCAAGATGTTGGGAACGTTGCACTCCCAATCCACCTGCATTACATGCAATATTATCGTTTATGACAGCTCTGTCAAGTACTACTGAACAGCTGTCGAAAGCAAGCCCTCCTCCATAGCATACGGCACATTCATTACCATGAACATACATATCTTCCATTTTAACATTGCATTTCAGGAATGACATGCCGGCACCATGCAAATAAATATCACCTTCTACGTTATATCCTTTATTGTCAGCCACTTCTATCTTACGGAACTCCAAATCCGAATTTTCCGCATACAGAGCGCCTCCTCGTTTCCACATGACATTATTTCTGAATTTACAGTTAGTCACAAGTATGTTTTTAGTGTCATAAATACGCAATGCACCACCATAAGGATCTTCCGGTATTGCTTTACCATATTCAAAATTACAATAAGACAAAACAACCGATTCATTGCAATTTTCCAATCTTATGCCGTTCCATGCCCCATTACCCTTATGGGTGAGATAAAAACCTGTGGTATCAGCAACAGTAAAATAAATAGAATCTGTTTCTGTACCAACAGCTTCTATTCCGCCATTGACGACGATGCCGTAATAATCATCAAAAATGACACGAGTACCTTCTTCAATAAAAAGCACCGTACCCGGCAAAACTGTAACATCACCTTTTACAATAACGGTATCAGCCTCCCAAATTCCGCTTTGTTCTCCGCTAACCTCGATTGTTTGCGCTTTACCAATAAAAAAGCACGCAATTAACAATGAAAATAAAATAAACCTCATAGACATTTTTTTGCAAAGATATAAATTCTTTTCTATATCGACTCATTTGGCAATACAAAAATCAGCATTTTTAACTATTTTTAAGAAATAATTACTGTATCATTATTAAATTGAAAATGAATTTTAACATTTTTAACGACACTTTACCCTCGCCGCGTACCCCTCCACATTATAATATTCAAAATTACACAAAACAGCTTAAATTAAATATTTTATGTGTTATTTAAAAAATTTTAAATATGATTATCAATGATAATTAAAGATTTTTGATTTAAAATATATAATATAAATCAACTAATATGAAATAAAAATATATCCTTATTCTAAAAATATATTAACTTCCATTACAAGATAAAACTTCAAAAATAAAAGACAGATTTCCACAAACGGGAAAAAAGTTTTTTCCGGCAAAAAAAAGACAGTGTATTATTATTCTTATTCTATTGGTTTCCATATTAAAAAAACTGTATCTTTGCAAAAAAAATCAGGAACGAAATTAATCAAAATAATATGAGTGATCAAAAGAAACTTTTTGAGGAATTTCCACCAATAACTACGGAACAGTGGGAATCAGTAATAGAAAAAGACCTCAAAGGAGCCGATTATGACAAGAAATTAGTCTGGAAAACAGCGGAAGGTTTTAGCGTCAGACCTTATTACCGTTCAGAAAATTTAGACTCGGTAGCATGGATAAATGCTTTGCCCGATGAGTTTCCATATATAAGAGGAAACAAAGAGAAAGGCAATAATTGGCTTGTTTGTCAAGATATTACCGTGACAGACTACGCTACAGCCAACAAAAAGGCACTCGATGCCATCAGCAGAGGAGCCGAAGCTATCAGTTTTAAATTGGAGTACGACAAACTCTATGACACCATAGAGATCTCCGGACTGTTGAACGGCATTGACGCCAAAAAAGTAGAACTCAGTTTTTATAACAACAAATATCATCTTCCGCTTTTGGAGATGTTATCCAAGATACCCGGTTTGCACGGTTCACTTAACTATGACCCATTGACAAGATACATACGCCGCGGAACTTGGTTCGTCACAGAGAACACCGACATGGAGTTAGCTTACATCTTAGTCAAGGCAGAGATTCCAGGATTTCAGACCATTGGCGTCAACAGTCATATTTTCACCAATGCCGGTGCCACCATTACACAAGAGATGGCATTTTCTTTGGCGATAGGCGCGGAATATCTCAACAAGTTGACAGACAGAGAACTCAACATCAACGAGATAGCACCCAAGATGCGTTTCAATGTGGCAGTAGGACAGAATTATTTCATGGAGATGGCCAAGATGCGAGCCTACCGACTTTTATGGGCTAACATCGTCAAGGCTTACGGTGCCGACGACGAGAACTGCAAGATGCGCATCCATGCTTTCAATGCACTCATCAACATGAGTTTATATGATGCATACGTCAATATGTTGCGTACTACCACCGGCACCATGTCGGCAGTGTTGGGCGGCGTTGACTCTTTCAGCGTGACGCCATTCGACAGCACTTACGAGAACAGCAGTGACTTCGCCGACCGTATAGCCCGCAACCAACAGCTGATACTCAAAGAAGAGTCACATTTCGACAAGGTGGCAGACCCGTCGGCAGGTTCTTATTACATAGAAAACCTCACAGTATCACTTTGTAAAGCAGCATGGGACCTGTTCCTCAAGATACAGGAAGAAGGAGGCTATCTTGCAGCAGTACGCAGCGGCATGATACAGAACATGATAAAAGAAAACGCCGCAAAACGTTTCAACAACGTGGCGACAAGAAAAGAGATAATACTAGGCACCAATCAATATCCCAACTTCACGGAATCCATGAAGTTCGTGCCGGAGCAGTGGGTGTTTGAAGCCAACGACCGTCGTGAGGAGAAAGCCGAGGTTGACACCATAGTGACATTCCGTGTGGCACAGCAGTTCGAGAAGTTGCGTTATGCCACTGATGTTTACAGCAAGACACATCAGCGTCCGAGGGCGTGGATGTTCACATACGGCAACCTCGCCATGCTGAAAGCGCGTTCGCAGTTTGCATCCAATTTCTTTGCCTGTGCAGGATTTGAAATCATCGACAATGCCGGATTCAAGACATTAGACGACGGCATAAAAGCCGCATTGAACCTCAAGCCGGAGATCGTAGTAATCTGTTCTTCAGACGAAGAATACGGCGACGGCAATGCTTTGCGTATCTTTGAAGAATTACAAGATGATACCATAGTGGTACTTGCCGGTAATCCTGCAGGTACTGCCGACATACTCAAAGAAGCCGGCATGGAATATTTCATACATGTAAAAAGCAACGTCCTCGAGACTTTGCAAAGTTTTCAGAAAAAATTAGGTATAACTAAATAATAAGGAGCAAAACGATGAAACCGGATTTCAAAAACATAAATATCAACGTTATACCGCAGAATGAGGGTAACAAGGCTTGGGAAGTCAATCATAATGTAAATCCCGAGTGGGAGACAGCTGAACATATCATGGTGCGTCCGGCATATACAGCCGCTGAATTGGAAGACATGGAACATCTGAACTATGCAGCCGGTATAGCGCCATTTTTAAGAGGACCTTATTCCACCATGTATGTGATGCGTCCATGGACGATACGTCAGTATGCAGGATTCTCTACAGCAGAAGAGTCCAATGCTTTTTACCGTCGTAATTTAGCAGCCGGACAAAAAGGTCTGTCAGTGGCTTTCGACCTTGCCACTCACAGAGGCTATGATGCTGATCATGAGAGAGTCATGGGCGATGTCGGAAAGGCTGGTGTCAGTATATGCTCGGTTGAGGACATGAAGATATTGTTCGACCAGATACCACTCAACAAGATGTCCGTTTCCATGACGATGAATGGCGCTGTATTGCCAATCTTAGCATTTTACATAGTGACAGCATTGGAACAAGGAGCCAAATACGAAGAACTGCAAGGCACCATACAAAACGACATTCTTAAGGAGTTCATGGTGCGTAACACTTACATTTATCCTCCGGAGTTCTCCATGCGTATCATTGCCGACATCTTCGAGTTCACCTCACAAAACATGCCAAAGTTCAATTCCATTTCTATTTCCGGATATCACATGCAGGAAGCGGGTGCCACGGCAGATATTGAATTAGCATATACACTTGCCGATGGATGGGATTATCTACGTACCGGAGTGAAGGCGGGGTTGGATATCGATGCCTTTGCACCGCGTCTGTCATTTTTCTGGGGGTCCGGCATGAATCATTTCATGGAAATTGCCAAGATGCGTGCTGCTCGTATGCTGTGGGCAAAGATTGTCAAGACTTTCAATCCAAAGAACGAAAAGTCATTGGCATTGCGTACTCATACTCAGACTTCAGGCTGGTCACTGACAGAACAAGATCCGTTCAACAACGTAGCCCGTACCTGTATAGAAGCTATGGGTGCCGCTCTCGGTCATACCCAGTCATTGCACACCAACGCCCTCGACGAGGCTATAGCACTGCCGACAGACTTCTCAGCACGTATAGCACGTAACACACAGATATACATACAGGAAGAGACCAATATTTGCAGAGTCGTTGACCCATGGGCAGGCTCATATTATGTAGAGTCTCTGACTAAGGAGATAGCAGAGAAAGCTTGGGAACACATCATGGAAATAGAAGCCATGGGCGGTATGGCGAAAGCCATAGAGACAGGCCTGCCCAAGATGCGTATAGAAGAGGCAGCAGCACGCAAACAAGCCAAGATAGACTCGGGACGCGAGACGATAGTAGGTATCAACAAATACCGCCTCGACCATGAAGATCCCATAGAGACTCTCGAGGTTGACAATACTGCAGTACGAGAAGCTCAAATCAAACGTCTCAACACTTTAAGAGCCAATCGTAACGAAGCCGATGTGCAACGTTGTCTTGACGCCATCACTGAGGCAGCAAAGACAGGTAAAGGCAACTTGTTGGCATTGGCTGTAGAAGCCGCAAAATGTCGTGCCTCATTAGGAGAGATATCTATGGCATGCGAGAAGGTGGCTGGTCGTTATAAAGCTGTAATACGTTCTATATCAGGAGTTTATTCTATGGAGACTAAAGGTGACAAAAAATTCGCCGAGGCTGTTGCCAAAGCTGAAGAATTTGCTAAAATAGAAGGACGCCGTCCTCGTATCATGATTGCAAAAATGGGACAAGACGGTCACGACCGTGGCGCCAAAGTAGTGGCGACAGGATATGCCGATATAGGTTTTGATGTAGATATGGGACCATTGTTCCAGACACCGGCAGAAGCTGCCCGTCAGGCTGTCGAAAACGATGTTCACATACTCGGCGTGTCAAGTTTGGCGGCAGGACATAAAACGCTCGTGCCACAGGTGATACAGGAATTGGAAAAACTTGGACGTCCAGATATAATGGTAGTTGTAGGTGGAGTAATACCTCCACAAGATTATCAGTTCCTTTATGATGCCGGAGCAGCGGCAATATTCGGTCCAGGAACTGTGATATCAGATTCAGCTATCAAAATGCTTGACTTGCTCATAGCAGCAAGACATTAATCGTTCTTATAAATATCTTAAACTCAAGGTGCAGTTCATTTGAATTGCACCTTGTTAAAATAGGATGACCCGTCAAGTTTTTCAAGAAAATATATTTCCCTGAAACACAACGATATATTATTAAAAACATGTAGAGACGCCATATTATGACATCTCTACCAAATTTTACCTTCAATATGAATAATTACAACACTCTGTTGAGATAATCCGAATAATCTGTCACCACCGGCTGATAATCAGGGTCGCCAAACAACAAGGAATTTATCAGGAAATCGGCAGAAGCTCTGTTGCAAGCCGTCGGTATGTCATATAACACACTAAGACGAAGCAAAGCCTTGACATCTACATCATGAGGCTGACTTGTCATAGGGTCCCAGAAAAAGATCAGATAATCTATTTTCCCTTCTGAGATGAGTGAGCCGAGTTGTTGGTCGCCACCAAGAGGTCCCGATTTCAAACAACGTACGTTATCGAGTACGGAGGATAACAACTTTCCTGTTGTACCGGTAGCATAGAAGTCATTGCCTTTCAATTTGTTGACATGTTTAGACACCCATTCGAGCAACTCTTTCTTTCTGGCATCGTGCGCCACCAAGGCGATAACTTTCTTCATGACATATTAATTATTTTGCAACACTGCCATACCTATCGTTTTACCAAGGTTATAGAGTTTATCAATATCCTCTTCGCGTATAGGAGCACCTTTCACCTCGACCGGGTCTGCAATGACGTTCCATTTAGCACATTCGGCAGTAGCCATTATTGTCTTAACTCCTCCTCCGCTCCAGCTCATACCTCCGAAGATACCGAACACTTTATTATGAGGTCTAAACTCAACGAGTTCATGAAGAAGTAAACTCATATTGGGAAATACACAGCCATAATGCGACGCAGCGCCAAGAACGACAGCTTTATATTTCCATATATCACTCATTATAAACGATACTTCTGTCTTGGAGATATCATAGACACGTATATCTTTTATGCCACATTCCGCCACACCTCGAGCCACGATGTCTGCCATTCTGCCGGTATTACCGTACATGGAGCCATAAACTATCACCACTCCGTTTTCACCTTCATGTTTGCTCCATTTGGCATAACGTTCTACCACCCAGGCGAGGTTGCTACGCCAAATCAACCCGTGTGAAGGTGCTATCATGCTGATATCCAAAGGTCCAACCTTCTGTATCGCTTTAAGAGCCATGGCTGCCACCTTGCCGACTATGTTAGCATAATATCTGCGCATGTCATCCTCATAAAAATCGAGGTTCGCCTCATCATCGAAGATGACACCGTTAAGCGCACCAAAACCTCCGAAAGCATCATTAGAAAATATTATTTTCGTCTTTTGTTCATAAGTCACCATCGACTCAGGCCAATGTACCATAGGAACCATAAAAAACCGGAAAGTATGTTGTCCTGTACACAAAATCTCGCCTTCAGCCACCACCTTCTTATTCTTTATACAGCCGTAAAATGCTTCTAATGGACCGAAAGTCTTTGCATTACCAATGACACAAACATCAGGATATTCCCTGATTATTGCACTTACAGCACCGCTATGATCCGGCTCATCATGATTGATAATCAGATAATCTACTCTACGGTCTCCAAGAATGGATTTTATCTTGAAAAGATATTCCGACATAAAGCCCTGTTCTACCGGGTCTATGAGAGTAACTTTATCATCAACAATAAGATATGAATTATAAGAGACACCGTTAGGTAACTCCATGTGATTCTCAAAAAGTTCTGTCCTACGGTCGTTCACGCCGACGTAATAGACATTATCAGCTAATTTAATATGGTTCATAATTACAGTTTTAGTTATTCTAAAGGAACAAAGTCGATAGCTCCATGTTTACATATAGGGCATATTATGTCTGCCGGAAGTTCTTCACCTTCATAAACCCAGCCGCATATCTTGCATCTCCAGCCTTTCTTCTTTGTCTTCTCAGGTTTAGGTTTTATTTTATCCTGATAACACTGATATGTTACAGATTCTTTATCGGACAACACTTTAGAGTCCACCACTTCGGCTATAAACATGGTATGTGTATCGAAATCTATAGATTTCACCACACGGCACGAGATGATGGCATTGGAATACTGAGGGACACAAAGTACATTGTTGGCAGTACGCACAAGATTGTCGAAGTCATTAAATTTATCTGTATCTCTTCCTGAATGATATCCGAAACGCTCAAATATTTCGAAAGGAGTATCAACAGTAAGACAGGAGATATTAAAGACACAGGAATCCTTTATCATATCATGAGTAAGATTCAGTTTATTCACCGTCACGGAGATCCGTAACGGTGAATCACTGATTTGCATTACAGTATTAATGATACATCCGTTATCCTTATTCTCATAGTTTGTCGTCAAGACATAAAGTCCATAACCTATTTTAAATAATGCGTTTGTATCCATTATACATTTTTAGTTTTGTACTTCAAAATTTTCTTTTGAAACTCCACATAGTGGACATGACCAACTTTCAGGCAACTTTTCAAAAGGAGTGCCGGGAGCTATACCATTGTCAGGGTCTCCTACTTCAGGGTCATAGACATAACCACATACTGTGCAAACATACTTTTTCATAATATTAATTTAATTTTAGATTAGTTATTATTCAACAATTTATTTTACATTATTACTTACAGAATGATCAAAATATCAATTCATATCATAGTTTCTTCTGAGATATTGGAGGCGTTCGAACACCTTTACATCGTCATCACTGTTGAGAAGTCCTTTAAAGTCTTTGACAGTGTTGTAATTATGACGTGACATCCAATCCTTCAACTCTGACAGCACAGTCGAGACATGAGACAATCCGTTTTTATACAAAGTACTGCAAAGTTGAACAGAAGAGGCTCCTGCAAGCAGTTGTTTTACTACGGCATTACCGCAAAAAACTCCTGTAGATGCCGACAGGTCGGAAGGTATCTTCTGAGAAGATAACAGAGATATCCATCTGAGTGTGTCGCTATTCTCTTCCGGCACTGAGAGTGCATTACCCGGAATCACCTTAACAGTCTCGATATCAATGTCAGTATTGTAGAAGCGATTGAAAAGCACCAAGCCGTCGGCTCCTTCCTGTGCAAGACGGAAAGCAAAGTTACAGATATTGGTAAAATGAGATCCTATCTTCACCGAGACCGGTATTGTGACACTTTTCTTAACAGCTTTAAGGATGGCAACAGCTTCATCTTCAATAGCTTCAGCCTTAACATTCCTGTCAAAAGGAAATATTGCTATGTTTAATTCTATGGCATCGGCTCCTGCATCCTGAAACTCTTTTGCTATAGCAGTCCATTCTCCCAAATCCGTACAGTTAATACTTGCAATTACCGGAATATCTACAGCTTTTTTGGATTCTCTTATCAATTTTACATACAATTCTATTTCATTGCCACGAAGAAATGTTGTCATATATCGATGAGCATCCGGCATGGCATCATAAATATCGGTATAACCTTCTTCTTTTTTGATATCTGCAAGAATCTGTTCTTCAAACAAAGATTTCAAGACGACAGCACCGGCACCTGCAGCAGCACAATTTTTAACACCTTCTACACTGCCTGTAAAAGTGGAACTTCCTACTATTACAGGAGACTTCAACTTTAATCCTAAATATTTAGTCGATAAGTCCATAGTTCTTTAATTTCCAAATTTAACAATGCAAATTTAAATATTTTTTTTATAAAACTTTATATGATGAAAAAAAATAAGATATGATGGAATAAATAATGTGACGACAACAAGAAAAAAATAAAAATAACGTTCTGTCATATCTATAAAAATAGTAACTTTGCCGCCCAAATCAATTGATTAATATTTATTTTTTGAAAGATGAATTCAGAAGGAAGAACGGGGAAACGTCAACACATTACAAAAAGGAAAACTGTCGAGGTAAGACGATTCAGCGATGAAAGACTAAAACAGTTTGAAAAAGAAAAAGCATCACGCCGGGATGGCGATGAGAAAAGAAGAAATTTTGAAACAAGAAGAGATGACAGATTAGAGAGAAAATCTCGTTTTGATTCAAGAGAAAGTGATTTTGAAGATAGAAACTCCAGAAGAGGTGGGTTTGAGAAAAGAAGTTTTAGAAAAGACAGAGATGATAATCATGACTTTGAAAGAAGAAACTTCAAAA
Source organism: Candidatus Limimorpha avicola (assembly GCF_056978975.1). Taxonomy (NCBI): domain Bacteria; kingdom Pseudomonadati; phylum Bacteroidota; class Bacteroidia; order Bacteroidales; genus Candidatus Limimorpha; species Candidatus Limimorpha avicola. The sequence goes on along the minus strand of NZ_DBMCYK010000006.1, from coordinate 83,030 downwards.
GAGACAGAGACGATAGTCGTGACTTCGGAAGAAAGAGTTTCAGAAAAGACAGAGACGACAGACGTGACTACAGAGAGACCTTCCGCAACCGTGGCGAGGAACAACATAGTCATAGACGCGGAGCAGCCCGTTTTGACAGATTCGATGATGACGACAGACGCGGCTTCAAAAGAGAAGAAAAAGATTTCAGAGAACGTCGCGGCAGCGGCTTCAGAAGAAGAGAGAAAGACCCGTTGCATGACAGACCGAAAGCCACCGGACTGATACGTCTTAACAAATATCTCGCCGACTCCGGCATCTGCTCTCGCCGCGAAGCTGATGACCTCATACTCGCCGGCGCCGTGACAGTAAACGGAGAAGTGGTGAAAGAATTAGGCGTCAGAGTAGGTCCTGAAGACAAGGTGTCATACGGAGGCGAGACGCTGAGACGAGAAAAACTGCGTTATGTACTGCTGAACAAACCTAAAGGTGTCATAACTACATCAGACGACCCATACGAACGCCATACCGTGATGGAACTCGTAGAAGGCGCTTGTGAAGAACGTATTTATCCCGTCGGTCGCCTCGATAGAAATACCATAGGCCTGCTGCTGCTCACCAACGACGGCGACCTCGCCAAGACTTTGACACACCCCAGCCACGAGGTGAAGAAACTGTATCATGCCACACTTAACAAACCATTGACAAAAAACGACCTTGCCAAGATACAGGAAGGTCTCGTATTAGAAGATGGTCCTATAAAAGTGGATGACATCAGCTGGGTGGTAGATGACCCTACAAAAAGAGAAATAGGAATAGAGATACATTCCGGACGCAACCATATAGTGCGCCGTATCTTCGAGAGCCTCGGCTATGAAGTGGTGAAACTCGACAGAGTGATGTTCGCCGGTTTAACCAAACAAAACCTGCCACGCGGACATTGGAGATTTCTTACTTCTGCCGAGATTAGCATGCTTAAAAGAATACAATGACATCTGCCATGAAGAAACTCGCTATCGTTACGCTGTTATTATTGTCATGCTTTCTGTCACAAGGACAAGAAACACTGAAAATAATGCAATACAACTTATTGCACTATGGCGTCAACAGCAGTTTCTGTACATCCTCGAACAACAATGTCAACAACAAAGATGGTTATATAAGGACAATATTGTCGGAATACAACCCGGATTTGCTTACTGTCAATGAATTCGGTTCAGACCCATCCTTACCGGAACGTTTTTTAAATAATAACCTGAATATCAACGGAGTAAATTATTGGAAAACTACCGAGACAATAAACCATGCGTCTTCAGACCTCGTTAATGCCATTTTTTATGATTCACGCAAAATGACATTGACAAGTCATAAAACAGCACAAAACTATATCAGAGATATAGACGTTTACAAACTGTATTTCAATACAGAGAGTTTGGAACAAGGTGACACCATATTCATGTATTGCGTAATTGCCCATCTCAAGGCGGGCACCGGCAGCGACAACGAGGAAAAACGCAAATTCATGGCTCAGAATACCATGAATTATCTGAGGAACTACTGCGCTGATGCCAATGTCCTCGTCATGGGTGATTTTAACTTGTACAGCGCCGATGAAGACGCATACAAGATATTGACCAACAGCAGTTTATACCCCAACTCCTATTTTATCGACCCAATAGAAGACGATGGTGTCGGCGATTGGAACAACAACGGTGCCTTTGCCCGTTACCATACCCAATCGACTAACGCTTCAGGTAACTCCTGCCGTACAGGCGGCGGTATGGATGACAGGTTCGATTTTATCATGATGTCCGAGAATATCAGAACAGGCAGAAACGGTGTGAGGTATGTTGAAGACAGCTACATGGCATTGGGACAGGACGGCAACCATTTCAACAGAAGCATCAACGCTTCCGGCAATGATGCAGTGCCTCAGGAAGTAGCAAACGCCTTGTATTACAACTCAGACCATCTACCTATTACCATGAGGATATCCATAGACGACAGATGGGATGTGGAAGATATCTCCGCTGACATCATCGATTTTAAGATGTATCCTAACCCGGCCTCAAACAACCTTCATGTAAGCTTTAAACAGCAAAGTCATGGCAAAGTGGAGATAAAATTATTCAACGCATTGGGACAGACAATGTTGAGAGACCATCCTGATTCGGAACCGGGAGAACAACATTACAAACTCGACATTGAAACATTGACACAAGGTATTTATCTGTTGCAAATCATAACACCTGACGGAACAAGTCATGCTGAGAGACTGATTATTAGATAGTTATATAAGAGCATTAGTTTGTACACTCGAATTTAAGTCAAACAATATAATTCCCGTTGTCTGAAACGAAACATAACAAAAAACATGAAAAAGAAGTTAATCATCATCGTAATATGGGTGTTTATATTAAGTTGTTATGCCGGAACACCTGAAAAAGAAATAAGAATCAATAATATACAAGAAGAAGTATCCAACACCTCAAACAATGAAGAAATTTCAATCATTATGGTCGGAGACATATTGCTTCACGAAAATATTTCAAACAGCGGAAAAATCAATGACAGCACTTACAATTATGACCATATATTTGCCATGGTAAGAAAAGATATTGAAGCGGCAGACCTTGCCATTGTAAATCAGGAAGTCATTCTTGGCGGCAGAGAACTCGGCATCAGCGGATATCCTGTCTTCAACGGCGCCTACGAAGTGGGAGATGCCATCACGACTGCCGGCTTCGATGTGGTGCTTCATGCTACCAACCATGCCTTGGACAAAGGTAAAAAAGGCATAAACAACTGCCTGCAATACTGGAGGACTAACCATAACGAGATAGCAGTCCTCGGCATATATGACAATCAGAATGATTATGACAGAAATCGCTATATTTATGAAAAAGACGGTATGCGTATCGCCATTCTCAACTATACCTACGGTACCAACGGTATTCCATTGCCTGAAGACATGCCGTTTGCCGTCAGCATGTTGAACACCGAAAAAATAATAACCGACCTCGCTAATGCCAAAAAAGAAGCTGACTTCATAATAGTATGTCCTCATTGGGGCACGGAATACATGCATACACCATCCGATGAACAGAAAAAATGGACCAAGTTGATGGTAGAAAATGGCGCTGACCTCATTATAGGTACACATCCTCATGTCATACAACCTGTGGAATGGTTCGAGGACGAAAAAGACAATAAAGCACTCGTCTATTATTCAATAGGCAACTTTATCAATGCCAACATGACACCCAACCGTATGATAGGTGCGATGGCAAAAGTTACTCTGACTCGCGATGACAATGGTACGGTAGTGATAAAAGACTACGGAGTAGAACCTGTGGTGACACATTTCAGATACGGTCCAAAAAATGCTACTACATACAAACTGAAAGATTATACCGATGCTCTTGCAGCAATGAATGAGACAAAGAAAAAAGACTCGACATTTTGTCTGCAATACTGCAAAGATCTCTGCCATGAAATATTTGGAGACCTCAGTCCTTTATACTGACATACAAGATAGCATGCTGTTTTATTTTTGTATTTTGAGGGAACAAAATATCACATCATCTGTGAATCCGTATTTGTTTAGGTCATTCAAACAGCAAATACGTCATTATAAAAACACCAATTATTAATCTTTTAAAAACTTTCCATTAGCGTCAAAATATTATCTTTGCAGAAAATATAATGCGATGATACCACAGGAGACCATAAATGCCATCATTGAAACCGCCCGCATTGAAGAGGTAGTTAGGGAGTTCGTATCATTAAGTAAAAGCGGTAGCAACTATGTAGGCATTTGTCCGTTTCACAAGGAGAAGACCCCTTCATTCATAGTATCGCCGGCAAAAAACATCTTCAAATGTTTCGGTTGCGGCAAGGCAGGCGATTCTGTTCGTTTCATCATGGAACACGAGCATTATACTTATCCTGAAGCATTGCGTTATCTTGCACAGAAATACGGTATCATCATAGAAGAAAAAGAAAAGACCCCGGAAGAGATAAAGTTACAAAGCGAACGCGAAGAAATGTTCAATGTCAACAGCTTCGCTCAAAAATATTTCAGCGACATACTGCATAACAACGAAACAGGCAATGCCATAGGCATGAGTTATCTTTATGAACGTGACTTCAAAGATGCTATAATCAACAAATTTCAACTCGGCTTTTGCCTTGATAATAAAGACGCCTTCGCACAACATGCAATCAGAAACGGTTATTCAAAAGATATTCTGTTGAAAACCGGCTTATGCACAGGCAACGAAGAACGTCTTTACGACCGTTTCCAGGGACGTGTGATATTTCCCATTCATAATCTCACCGGTAAAGTTGTCGGTTTCGGCGGAAGAATACTAACCAATGACAAAACCAAGGCTAAATATCTCAATTCGCCGGAATCAGAGATTTACAACAAAAGCAAGACACTTTACGGGATTTATTTTGCAAAAAACGAGATTATAAGACAAGATAACTGCATCCTTGTGGAGGGGTACGCGGATGTTATCAGCATGCATCAGGCGGGATTTGAGAACGTCGTGGCAAGTTCCGGTACTTCTTTGACTAAAGAACAGATACTTTTGATAAGCCGTTATACAAAAAACGTGACTATGTTGTATGATGGCGATGCCGCTGGTCTGAAAGCTGCCTTACGAGGCACTGACATGATACTCGAAGAAGGCATGAATGTCAAAGTGGTGGTGCTGCCACCTGAAGAAGACCCGGACTCTTTCGCAAGACATAACTCTGCCACTACTGTGGAACAATATCTCAAAGACAATGCCAAAGATTTTATTGAGTTTAAAACCATATTGCTCTTAAAAGATTCCACTAACGACCCTGTTAAAAAAGCCGAGGTGACACGAGATATACTCGAATCAGTGTCTGTGATACCGGATGCCATCTACAGAGCTACTTATATTAAAAAATGTAGCCAATTGCTCGACATTGCGGAACAAACCCTGATGAATGAACTCAACAAATTGTTGCGTGCAAAAATAGGGAAAATACATAAAACCGAACAGGAACTGCCGGAAGTAGAACCTATCACTGTCCGGGAACAACACAATCCGGAAGACGACTTGCAAAACAAAAGTCTTTGTCAGGAGAAAGAACTCGTAAGACTGCTTCTTAACCACGGGAACAAATTCATTAATTTAGAAATGACACAAGAAAACGGCTCTGTCGAGACTGTTCCTGTCAGTGTCGCCTCCCTTATTATTGAAGACCTGAAAAATGACAGACTTATATTTAAAGACGAGCTGAATAAACAGATATTCAACACATTCGATGAATTTCTAAAAAACGAGAATATACCAGACTATCACATATTTACTACAAATAATGACGAAGCAATGTCAAATTACGCATCCAACTTGCTGTTATCCAACTACAAATTGGACGACTGGAAACGCCACAACATCTTCGTCACTACTGAAGACGACCTTCTGCTGCAAACAATATCATCTTCCCTATTAAGATATAAAGACATGATTCTTGAAGAACGTCGAGCCGAGTTGCTAAAAGAAATAGCCGCTGCAAACAACGACGAAGACTTGATGATACTGCTCAAAAAAAAGAAAGAATTGGACGAAATAAAAAGCATTATCAACGACAGACTCGGTATTGTCATAACTCAATGACATAACAATATATCGATAAACTTACTTTATTGTTGAAAAACACGCTTTTTTGAATATGTTTTACGCCTTTGTAAAATCATGCGATTAAAACATACCAAAAAAAAATACAAATTTGCTACATTTCTTTAAATCATATATGCTATATATTCTCCCAAAATACAATAGTATTTTTATATTTTTTAATAAAAATTATAAATAAATTTTTAAAATTCTTCAATATTATTCTTGACTATTTGTTTAATATTTATTAATTTTGTTGATATATTAAAAAAACTAAATCATTCATACATTAACAATTTAAAATCTATGGAAAACAAATTATATTCAAGATCAAAAGATTTAATTAAAAATTACACTGATTTTATCAATTCATTAAACAAAGATGATGTTTATGAAAACATTACAATTGATAAATTGACAAACCTAAAACGTGTGTTCTCCAATATCAACAACATAATGACGTTAATAGCAACCAGAGCCATTGCAAAAAAAATAGCGTCTATATTAAATCTCCAAGACCCTGAAAAACAAGATTTGTTTAATAATATTGATGCCACAAAAGCAAATTCCAACGGATTCGACATTAAAATAGACAACCCTAATATACTTGTAGAAGTCAAATGCAACAATCCGATTCATGACAAGAAATTCGGAGCCGCCCAAATTACTGCAATCCTTAATGATGCCTATAAATTAAAAAATCCCAACAAAAAAGCATGTAAAACTCTCAAAGATAATATTAATGAATATTTTAAAATAATTGCTATTGTAAACTTTAATTCCAAGCCCAATGAAAAATTAGTCTCTCAGATAAAAGATATTAAGAACAAAGACAATTCTTCAAATAATCAAAACATCAAAGAATCCTTAAAATATTTAGATTTAAATGAACTGCCTGTTCTGCTAAAAAACAATTCATTCGAAAATGTTTATATCACAGTCCTTTCAAAAGATGAACTTGATAATGAATTAATAGAAATAGTAGAAAACATAAAACAGCAATCAACATATTGATATTCTTATATGTTTGCAGTATAAATACTTTTTCTTTTGAAAAAAGACGAACCTTTGTAAAATATCAATATGCTTCTACTTAAAGTTGAAAATGCGTCAAAAAACAATTCTATTTCAAAACATTATTCATTGAGAAATATCAGAAACAATTTTTAACTTTTAAGCTAATACATTGACTATCAAAATAATAAATTGTTAAAGCATTTTTGATAAATACCCAATAATAGTAAAAACCATAATGTCCCGGTCAGTATTTTCAGATCGGGACTAAACTTTTTTCTGCCTTCATCACTCAAAATAATTGTTTTATTAACAAGACTTTGTAAATTATCAGAATATGATAAAACAACTGTATTTTACGTATCCAAAACCGTCCTGAGAATATTGTGTGAATTGATGTCTTTGAAACCGGCAACATGTGCCTTGTAATATTTCATTATCCCATCCATAAGTTCTCGTCTGTCTTTCTTATTGACAGAAAACTGTATTGTCCCACAACAAATATCATACAATATCATGCTTTGTTCTGCATTTAAGAAATTTATCATACGAGTGTTTTCATTTCTGAAACAACCTTCATCTATATCAAATAACAATCCTTTTGAATAATGTTGCATGTTGGGGAAACAACCTAAATATCGTGTTAACAAAACACTGAAACACAACGGATAATTATTATAACCCTCTTCCATTTCATCGAGCGATATGACAAAACTTGTAACAAAATCGAACAAATCGTGATCTGTCTCGCTTTCTATTATGGATTTGTATAATAACTCACTCATGAACAACACAATGGTGTTTTTATTAATATGGAAAGGTATGCTTTTGAATTGATAAGTCAAAGACACTTCTTTAATAAGGTCGAGTTCTCCTCCGGATTGTGATGCAATGATGTCTATTATCGTCATGGGTTGAAAATAGGCAGCTTTCACTTTAGAATTTTTGTTGAAAACTCCTTTTGCTATATAAGACTTTATCCCGTAGTCCTTAGTTAACAATCTGATAATAAGGCTACTGTCTCCGTATTTGATAGACTTTATCACTACGGCTTGTGTCTTTACGATATTTCTCATATCATTTCATGATAAGCACTTTTGTGGCATAAGTTTCCTTACCGGTAGTATCCGTTGAGAAGATAAGATAAATGCCGGGTTGTACCTTTTCACCATTGATGTTGGTACAATCCCATACTGCTTGTCCTCCCTGAGCCTTGAGGTGCGTTACAAATCTGCCGTCAACGGCAGTGATTTTTACCAAAGCATCAGAGACAAGACCCTTGATGCCAACATATCCCGTAAAATCACTTCTTACCGGATTTGGAAAAACCACAACATCAGAATTGGTAATTCCTCCTTCTGTAGCTGTATTTCTATATGAAATAATGCCGTTGTCGGTAGCAAAATATACGTTGCCGTTACTATCTATAGCAATATCTTTGACAGTGTTGGATAACAACGGACTGTTTTCGGTGGTAAAGTGCAAATATTCTGTAAGTCCATTGTTGGAGATGTAAAACACTCCGTTTGTAGTGCCGAACCACAAGTTATTTGCGCCGTCAACAGCAATAGAAAGTATAGATTCTCCTGAAAGGAGATAATCCGCCTGTCCGGTTCCGTCATTACGAGGCACGAGAATACGTGTACAATCGTAGCTGCTGCCATCGTTATTGAAGATGTTGGCAGTATTGCGAAACAACCCTACACCATCAGTAGTGCCCACCCACAAAGTACCGCTATTGTCAACAGCCATACAGTTTACTGTGCCGGGCAAGCCTCCCTGTCCTGAGGTGTTTTTTATAGTTTTATATCTGTCGTCGTCAGTATTATTCAAGGTATTGTTATCATTGAATACTATAAGCTCTCCTTCCCTTTTCAGCACCCACTTGTAATCATTATCGTCAACAATCATTCTACTGATATTTCCGCCACCGTTGCCAATATAATATGAATGCCAGTCGCCGTTGCGCGTACGAACGGACAAAAGGTTGTCCGTACTGCTGTTGGCAACCCAAAGATTGTTATCGCTATCAAAATCCATGTCGGTAATATAAACAAAGTCATAACCCAAAAGCTTACCCAAACTGCTATTGGTTTCATCGTAAATGTCAACAAGCCGTTTATTATAAAACTCCATGATACCTTTGTCGTAGGAGCCGAGATAAACTCTATTGGGGTCAACAGGGTCTATGGCAGTACAGGCTATGTCTGAAATAGAATCGAATGCACTTGATTTCCAAGGATTAAGAAAATCCCATTTGTTATTGTCATAGACAAAAGCACCATCACTGATATAAAGTTTTGCCCATGTACTTGAATAACCTCCAGAAGCGACCCAAACCTGTTCTCCTCTTGCCTTGATTTGAAAGACCCTGTTGGAATATGGTCCGTTCTTTTCAAAATACGTCTTTTCGCCACTCTCAGTACATTTTATCAATGAATAATCATTGTCTCCCACCCAGTAGTTGTTCGAACTTCTGTCAAACGCGGCCGAATATGGATAATAAAATGTCAATGATGTTATAAGATCGTTGCTTTTACTGTAAACATTGACCTTGTCGGAATTTACAAAAACGACTCTGTCACTATATGCACGTATTTCTCTATGCGTATTGTCATTTTCCATTTCAAGAACTTTCCATTCTTCACCATTGTAGAAGTATGTCATATTTGTATTGTTTGTGTTCAAATATGCCAAAAGAATGTCGCCAAAAGTCTCAATTTCAGTATAAGCAGAATTAGGTCTCGGCAAACTTGTGTCAAGTGTCCATTGAGAATAGTCTGCAAGGTTATCGTTGTTGACATCGGCGTAATAAATACCTATATCGGTTGCCAAATACAGTTTATCTTGATATATTGTAATATCATTGATATTCATATAAGTACCATTATCACCTATAATATAAGTATCTTTAATCTCATAACGATTCATATCGACAACCACAACACCAAAACCACAACTGAGATAGGCATAATGTCCGTTAAAATATATGTCGTTAATGGTTTTATTGCCTAAGATGGTTTTATTTTTTATGTCCGGAATGTTGATGACAAAATCACCGTCGTCAATTATGTCAATGTTGGCATTGGAATATCCTATCATCATTACACCTTCGGTCTCATTATATTTCAACACATTGACTCCGAAATCGGAAAGGCCGTTGACTTTGTTGATAGACCTTATACTGTTGTCATTCTTATTAAAATAAAACACATCGTATGGAGTTGCAGCAAATATTTTATCGTTCATGATGTCAACACATATTACTTTACGCCCTGGCGTGTGTGTACACCATTCGCCAATAGCATTCTGCGAAAAAACGTATAATATATTTGTAATCAATAATATAATAAGGATAAAACTCTTTTTCATGGTGTGATATGACTTTTAATAATAACACAAAATGACTGTTTTTATTGTTGCAATCAAATGGTAAAATAATAATAATGTAATGACGTTCATAAAGTTTCGACATCTACTTCATTCGTATTTGCCACCTAACAACAATCATTGCAATGCAAAGATATGTTATTTTATGCTATCAAAGACAAGCAAAATGATATTTTTGAAAACAGTTAAAAGTTATTATGAAACGCATTATAAATTTCGCGTAATTTATGTTGCTGTTGTGCAACAGGAAGAGATGCTATATTAAGAATGCAGCCCAACATTGCGGCACCACCGAAATGCCATCTTCTAAGAAGTGGCAATTTTTCAATATCAACACCTCCCAAAGCTATCACTTTATCATCGATAATACCTTGACTTGCAGCATCATCGAGGGTTGTCTCACTGAAAGTCGAAAGGTAGCCTTGTTTGGAAATACTGTCAAATATAGGGCTTAGAAACATATAACCGCAATACGGCTTATATTGTACAACTTCTTTTAAAGAATGACATGAACGACTGACATATCCATGATAATCAACAGTAATAATATTATTGCGACTGTTAAGATGAATGCCTTTCAACGGATAATCAAATGTCAATTCAAAGAAATCATGTATTATCGTTTTTGACAATTCATCTTGGGACAACTTATCGAGCAGACGGCGGCAGTCTTCCAATGAAGAGGTCGGTTTTCTAAGATGAAGAGTATCTATACCTGCATCGAAGAGACGATGCAGGAAACAAGCCTCTCCGTCAAAAAAAGACGGAGAGGTTATTGTTATCCATTTCATTTTTTCAATTTTGCTATTATCAAGTCGGCTACTTTTTTGCCTGACATCAGCATTCCACCGAAGATAGGTCCCATACGTGGAGTTCCGCTTACTGCCGAGGCAGCCATACCGCATACATACAGTCCAGGGTAGATCTCCTTGGTGCCGTTCACCACCTCAGCCTCACCGGCTTCAACGTCTAAAGAACGTTCTCCAATGACATCACCTGTCTCGGTAGCTAAACGTATTCCGTTCTTTCTGGCAACCGTCTTGCACATCTCGCTGTCGTGTCCGGTACCATCGATTACACATTTAGCCATGATGTTGAGAGGGTCCACGTGCATGCCTTCACGAAGCACCGGAGTCCAGTTTACCACCACGCCACTCACCACATTGTTTTTAAATACAACATCCTCAACAGAATAACAGTTGAATATTGTGGCTCCGGCATGTACCGCCTTGTAAAGAAGAGCGGAAGTACTCTCTACGGAATCCATCACATAGAGGTCTTCATAAGGCTTGAAGTTGATATCGAATTCTTTAACTATTTCGAGAGCTTCTTTTTGCACTACTATCTGGTTGAACATCATGGCGCCGCCCCACATGCCGCCGCCGGGAGACAATTTACGGTCAAACTGCGCTACTTTGAGACCTGCTTTTGCCAAATAATAAGCTGCTACTATGCCTGAAGGACCTCCACCAACTATAGCGACATCGAGGTCTAAGTTGTTTTCCAACTTGTTGAAATAGGTGTTTATGATACCTTGTGATACTTTTTTCTCAATCATTGTACTTATGTTTTATGTTTTTAAATTTCATTACATTCCTTATCTAAAGTCTGACTTATGCGCATGGCGCAAAAATTAGGTCCGCACATGGTGCAGTATTTGCCACCTACATGATTGGCAGTCTTATAATATTCGAGAGCCTTCTCCGGGTCGAGGCTTAAGTTGAACTGGTCTTTCCAACGAAACTCATAGCGTGCCTTGCTGAGAGCGTTGTCACGTATCATGGCGCCGGGATGCCCTTTGGCGATGTCAGCAGCATGTGCCGCGAGTTTATATGTCACCACTCCAACACGTACATCTTCTCGGTTGGGAAGTGCAAGATGTTCTTTAGGTGTGACATAACACAACATGGCGGTGCCCAACCAACCTATCTGCGCTGCTCCTATGGCACTCGTGATATGGTCATAGCCGGGAGCTATGTCGGTGACTACAGGTCCCAAAGTGTAAAATGGAGCATTGTGGCATTTCTCTATCTGACGATGCATGTTCTCCTCTATCTTGTGCATGGGGACATGACCGGGACCTTCTATGAAAGCCTGAACGTTCTTTGCCCAAGCTCTCTCAACAAGTTCTCCCATGGTGTCGAGTTCCGCGAATTGTGCCTTGTCATTGGCATCGTATATACTGCCGGGTCGCAGACCGTCGCCTAAAGACACCGCTACATCATAACGTGCCAGGATGTCACATATATCATCGAAATGTTCATATAGAAAACTCTCTTTTTGATGCATCTGACACCATTTGGAGATGATGCTGCCGCCACGGCTTACCATACCCGTCAGCCTGTCGCTTGACAGATGTATGTTTCTCAGTCTTATGCCGCAGTGTATGGTGAAATAATCAACACCCTGTTCGCATTGCTCTATCAAGGTGTCGCGGAACAACTCCCACGTGAGATCTTCGGCCCGACCGTTGACTTTTTCCATAGCCTGATACATGGGTACGGTACCAACCGGAACTGGACAGTTACGTATTATCCATTCGCGAGTCTCATGAATGTTAGGGCCTGTGGAAAGGTCCATCAATGTATCTCCGCCCCATTTGCAACTCCATACTGCCTTCTCCACCTCTTCGTCAATGCCGGATGTAGTGGCAGAATTGCCTATGTTAGTGTTTATTTTCACTAAGAAGTTGCGTCCTATTATCATAGGCTCAGCCTCCGGGTGATTAATGTTGGCTGGTATTACGGCTCGTCCTGCAGCCACCTCGTCGCGCACGAACTCTGGCGTGATATGAGTCTCTATCCCGAGTTCCGCACAATTCATGTTTTCCCGTATCGCCACATATTCCATCTCCGGCGTTATAATGCCTTGTTTTGCATAATAAAGTTGACTTACCTGCTTACCTTCCTCGGCAATATATGGCAGAGAGATGTGGTCAAAACGCAAAGAATCAAGGCTGTGGTCATCACGACGCATACGTCCGTATTCCGACGATATCTCTTTCAATCTTACAACGCCTCCACGTTGCAATATCCAAGGTTCCCGCATACGCGGCAACCCTTTTCTTACATCAATATTCACATCGGGGTCGCTGTATGGTCCGGAAGTATCATAAATATATATAGAAGGATTCTGACGCTCAATGGTGTTGCCTCCTTCTACGGTCACTGTGGGGGTCTGCTTTACCAAACGCATGCCTACACGTATGTCCGGATAAAGCTTGCCTTTCATATAGACTTTTTCAGACCCCGGATAAGTAATCCTTACATTATTGTCCATAATTATAATATTTGTTGTTTATTATTCATCAATTCAACTATTCTACGCATTTCCTTCACCGGATCGTCGGCATTTAACACACTGCTACTCAATGCTATGCCGTTGACTCCTGTTGAAAGAAGGATTTCTATGTCATCGTATTCTATGCCTCCTATTGCAATAAGAGGAAGACTTATGCCATATTCCCGCATTTGTCTTATAATATCATTGTAACCATTTATTCCCAAAATAGCAGCAAGATTCTTTTTCGTCGTGGTGAATCTGTATGGTCCACAGCCAATATAATCGGCACCCTGTCGAGACAGACGGCAAATATCGTCTATGGTATTGGCTGTACCTCCAATGATAAAACCTTTGCCCAATATTTTTCTTGCCTCAGCTACAGGCATGTCATGAATGCCGAGATGTACTCCGTCGGCTTCAATACGTTGTGCCAACATCACATTGTCATCTATTATAAAAGCAGCTCCGTAATGACGGCACAACATTTTCACCTCAGCTGCTGTCGTTTCAAAGATTTCTTCTGTTACATCTTTCATTCTCAACTGAATCCATCTACATCCTCCTTCAAGTGCCATTTGGGCAGAAGCTACGTAGCTGTATTTCTCAGTCTGATGCGTTATAAACTGTAAATTATTCATAATCTTTGATAATAAGTGGTTCCGGATCGAAAAAATGATTCAATGGACCTGTTCCTTTTCCTGTTTCTACTTCAGCTCCGGCTTTTAAGGCTTCAGTGATATAATGCTTTGCCTTTTCTATTGCATGACAAATATCACAACCTCTTGCTAAAAACGATGCAATGGCTGTTGACAGTGTGCATCCGGTACCATGAGTGTTATTGCTGTTGACAGATGAAGACGTGTATGAATCTGTTACAATACCGTTTTCTGTCTTTCTGAATAAAATATCAGTCTTATCCTTATCCGTAGAATGTCCTCCTTTTATCAAGACAGCCTTGACACCATATTCCAATAATGTTATGGCTGCACCGGATAAATCATTGTTATCGGTAAGTCTTTTAGCTTCAGGAATATTGGGAGTCAATAAGTCTGTTACAGGCAACATGTCATTTATTAATAGTGCCATAGCATCATCCGACATCAGTTGTTTGCCACTGCTCGACATAATGACAGGGTCAACTATAAGAAATGAAGGTTTATATTGTCGCAAAGCTGTTACAATGGCTTTAAGAGTAAGAACGTCATTTACCATGCCAACTTTGACGACACTCGGTCTTATATCGGACATTACAGCAACAATCTGGTCATAAACCACTTGAGGCGGAACAGGATGTACATATTGTACTCCTACAGTGTTTTGTATAGTAAGTGCTGTAATGACAGCCGCACCATATACACCAAGAGCAGAAAAGGTCTTGATATCTGCCTGTATCCCGGCACCGCCTGAAGGGTCAGACCCTGCAATAGACAAACCTACTGCATAATGTTTCTTTCTGACAATAGTGTTACAACAATCTTCTTGATTCATATTCCTCTTTTATATTCTCAAAAGAGGCGGCACGGAACCTGCCATAGAGTAGCGCATCAAAAATCCCAGCGTCAGCATTATCTGTACTGGTTCAATGTGTATGATCTCAGACACGGCAAATTAATTACCGGACACCACCTTTTGAGTACGTGGCAAAGATAGTTCAATTTATAACACAATCCAAATATTTTGACTCTTTTGTTTGAAAATCCAAACTTTTTTATTGATGTAAATAATTATCTTTAGAAATGACTGATAAAAATCATTAATGTCATTGATGCAAATTATTTATCTTTTTGATTTTAAAATATAATATAAATTTAAAAACAATTGCATTTTGTCCATATAACAAAAAATCCTTATAAACAATATTGATTAACAAATGTTTACAAGGATTATTCGTACCCCCGCTGGGAATCGAACCCAAATTTAAAGTTTAGGAAACTTTCGTTCTATCCGTTGAACTACAGGGGCGCATCTTCACTCTGCAAAGATATGACTTTTTTGATTCTCTCAGTCATTTGTCTGCATTTAATTTTTTAGGATTATTTGAACAACAATTTAATTAAATATGTACCTTTGTGCCGATTTTTTTGCTTTAGGGCAAAAATATAACAAAGAAAGTAGTTATGATACATGTCTTTAATTATATCACTGACATTCAGAAGTTTCTGAAGTCAGAGCGCGAAAAGGGACATTCTGTAGGTCTTGTCCCCACAATGGGTGCCTTACACGAAGGTCATCTCTCGTTGGTTCGCCGTGCCGAGAAAGAAAATGACATTGTCGTTGCAAGTGTATTCGTTAATCCGGTACAGTTTAACAACTCCACTGATTTCGAGAAATATCCTCGTACTCCTGAAAGAGATATAGAGATGCTTCAAAATGCCGGCTGCGATGCTGTGTTTGTTCCTTCTGAAAAAGAGATGTACCCTGTTCCTGTCACTGATAAATATGACTTTGGCGATTTGGAAAGAGTGATGGAAGGAGTGTGCCGTCCCGGTCATTTTAACGGAGTTGCAATAGTGGTGCGCAAACTGTTCGAGATAGTGATGCCCGACAGAGCCTACTTCGGCGAGAAAGACTTCCAGCAACAGGCTATCATTCGCAAACTCGTCGCCGACCTCTCTTTAAACCTCACTATAGTACCATGTGACATAGTACGTGAGAAAGACGGTCTTGCCATGAGTTCCCGCAATATGCGCCTGACTCCTGAGGAACGTGCTGTCGCCCCTATGATATATAAGGTCCTTAGCGAAGTGGCGGCACTGAAAGACTCATTGTCTCCTGACGAGATGAAAAAATCAGCCCTTGAGAAATATGCAGATATTAAATATTTTGACATTGAATATGTGGAAATTACCGATGAAACGAATCTAAAATCCATAAAATCATGGGATAATTGCAAAAATGCTCGTATCTTTGTAGCTCTGCAATTGGGGCAGGTTCGTTTAATCGATAACCTCAGAATATTTTGAATTATGAATATTGAAGTCCTGAAATCTAAAATTCATCGTGCTACGGTAACACAGGCAGATTTGAATTACATTGGTAGCATCACTATAGATGAAGACCTTATGGATGCTGTCAATATAATTGAAAACGAACGCGTTGACATTTATAACATCACTAACGGCGAACGCTTGAGCACCTATGTCATTAAAGGCAAAAGAGGTTCGGGAGTCATCGGTATCAATGGCGCTGCTGCACATAAAGTGAATGTCGGTGACCTTGTGATAATAGCTTCTTACTGTTCCATGGATTTCGAAGAGGCAAAACATCATAAACCTTCTATTATCTTTCCTGATTCTAACAATAAACTATAGGAATATCGATGAAAAAAACTCCTAAGGTGTTGACATATATTGTGTTCCTCGTCTTGGGGGTACTTCTGTTATATCTTTGTTTTCGTAATATAGATTTGTCTCTTCTTTGGGAAGACATTAAAAAATCACATTATTCATGGATGTTCCTTAGTTTGGCATGCCTTGCCATATCACTGTTCTTCAGAGCTTTACGATGGAACTTGATGATAAATGCTCTTGACTATAAAACACGTGCATCTACTACTTTTGGCGCTGTGTTGATAGCTTATCTCGCCAATAACGTGTTTCCTCGTTTGGGTGAAGTCGTCAGATGCGGTGTCTTGTCAAAACGTGAGAATATCCCTTTCGATAAGTCTTTCGGCACTGTGGTGTCTGAACGTATTGTCGATATGTTGGTACTTCTTGTATTGGCTTTGTTGGTAATAGTGTTTCAATGGCAGTTGTTGGGAGACCTTATCACTTCATGGCTTATACCTTTTTTCAATATGCTTACAAACAATATTTTAACAGTAGTAATCGTATTGTTGGTTCTTGCTGTCATAGTGACTTTTATTTATCTCAAAAAAGATAAAGTCAAAATGCCAAAGAAAAAATTGGCATCTAAAATATCAGGAATATGGCATGGTTTTGTCGATGGTATCAAGTCTGTCTTTACCATGCAACATAAATGGTTGTTTGTTCTATATACTGTTTTGATTTGGGGTTTTTATGTCATTATGACATGGTTGCCATTTTACATGTTCAATGAGACATCGAGTCTTGGCATTGTGGAAGCTGTCACCTTGCTTGGTCTTGCCACTCTTGGTTTTGTAGCACCAGTACCGGGCGGCATCGGCACCTATCATTATATTGGTATTCTGCTTCTCAACGGCTTTTACGGTATCTCTAAACAGACAGCCGCCTCTTTTGTGGCAATAAATCATGCCTCTCAGCTGTTGTTTTATATAGTAGCCGGAGGACTGTCATATATATTGCTGATTTTCATTGATAGAAGAAAACCTGTCAATAATGCCGATGATGAATAATTTAGAATGCATATCAAAAAAAATACTTGACAATGAAAGTCTCGATGTCTGGTTGCGACAGTGTCGTGAACATGGAGACAAAATAGTGTTTTCCAATGGCTGTTTCGATATTTTACATCGAGGTCATGTGGAATATCTTTCCAAAGCTGCTGATTTGGGAGATGTTTTGATAATTGGTCTTAATACTGACGCATCGGTACGCCGTCTCAAAGGTGAATCACGTCCTGTCAACGGACAGGAATCCAGGGCACTTTTGCTCGCTGCTCTTTCTTTTGTGGATGCCGTCGTATTTTTTGACGAGGATACTCCGTATAATCTTATTAATAAGGTGCAACCAGATGTCTTGGTGAAAGGTAAAGATTATAAACCGGAAGATGTAGTGGGTTATGATATTGTCACCTCCAAAGGCGGTAAAGTCATAACCATAGACCTTGTCGATGGATTTTCTACTACTAATATTATCAATAAAATCAATGACTTAAAAGACTAAAATATTGCAATGTCGTGAATTGTGTATTTCTACGGTCTGTTCTTAATATCCAATTGTCGTTTTTATCTTAAATTTAGCATTGGGGCTACCATTGACTATAGACAAAATCAGTAAGAATCATCATAACTGCCATACCATATTCCAACAGTATAATTTTGATAGTCTTAATAAAAACCATTACTGTCAACAAAAATCTTCAAGTTCATTTATAATATCTTGAAAATCAAATTATTTCTCAAATCCTGCAAACAGCAAATACAATAGTCCATTATATTGATAATCAATCGATTTATAATAAATTGTCGGATTCCGATGAAATTCAATATGTTTTTACACAACGAATAAAATCAAAAAGATTCTAAATGCAAAACTTTGTTTATTATTTTTACAGATTGATAATATCCAATATCTTAATGTTATTCCATCAAACCATTGATAATATCTTCTACTGTGACACCTTCAGCTTCAGCGGTATAATTGCGTACCACACGGTGGCGTAAAATAGGTATTGCAATTTCCATGACATCTTCGATATCGGGAGAGTATTTGCCTTTCAGCAAGGCATTACCTTTAGCTCCAATGATAAGATATTGTGATGCACGCGGACCGGCGCCCCAACTGAGATATTTATTACTCATCTCATGTGCAGTAGCAGTATGCGGTCTTGTACGAGACACCAAACGCACAGCATATTCATATACGTTATCCGCCACTGGAACGCGACGCACTAACTGTTGAAAATATACTATCTCTTCGGCATTCATCACCGGTGACACCTGACCAAGCATGGCACCGGTCGTATTTTTCACTACATCTATTTCTTCTTCGTATGCAGGATAATCCAACATGATATTAAACATAAAACGGTCCAACTGAGCTTCCGGCAACGGATATGTGCCTTCCTGTTCAATAGGATTCTGTGTTGCCAGGACAAAGAAAGGCTCTTGCAATCTATAACTCTTACCGGACACCGTGACATTTTTCTCCTGCATTGCCTCGAGAAGGGCAGCTTGTGTCTTTGGCGGTGTTCTGTTAATCTCATCGGCAAGCACTATGTTAGCAAATACAGGACCCTTTACAAATTTAAACTGTCGTGTCTCATCAAGTATCTCTGTTCCAATGATATCTGAAGGCATGAGGTCGGGAGTAAACTGTATTCTGTTGAACTTAAGACCCAAAGCCTGTCCTATGGTGTTGACCAACAATGTCTTGGCAAGTCCCGGCACTCCAACGAGCAACACATGTCCCTGACAGAATATCGACAATATGGTTTTGTGTATCACGTCATGTTGTCCGACTATTACCTTGGAAATCTCCTTTTTTAAATCATCATATTTCTTAACAAGTGCCTTGGCACCTTCCACATCAGACTGGTACATAATCATTTTGTTATTGTATTAACCATTCGAATCTAAAATCGCAATCTTTATAATCCTCAGCTATACGAACGTATGCTTTTTTCGATTTGGATTTTATCCATTTGTTTATTGCCTCTTCGCGTTTTTGTTGCATAGTCCAATTTTGTATCAGAGAATAATCATCTTTCAAGTTAGCTTTATGAGGTGTAGTCTTGCGTTTAAGCATCAAAAGACGATAAGCGTCTTTATCTTTTGAGTCTTTCATAGGTACCGGGTTGCTAATCTCTCCAACTTTCATGTTATTGATGACGTATGATACCTGTTGGTCTAATTCATCAGCTGCGAACAAGGTGCTGCCGGTGATAGGATTTACCAAAATACCGCCATTGATTTTGTCTCCTTCATCGCTAAACAATGTCACAGCTTCATCGAATGTCATACTGTCATTCTTAATAAGCGTTGCTATGGAGTCCAATTCATCGTATGCTTCCTGCAGTGCATAAGGAGACACTTTGACAGTCAATAATATATGACGTACATTGATATAATCGCCACGACGTTCTATCATTTGAATAATATGGAATCCATATTCTGTTTCAATAACTTCCGATATCTCTCCGTCTCTAAGGGCAAATGCGGCAGCTTCGAATTCAGGTGCGAATTCTCCTCTGCCATGGAATCCTAATTCTCCTCCTTTTTTGGCAGAGCCGGGATCTTCGGAATACAACAAAGCCATAGTAGAAAATCTCTCACCGTCGAGAATACGTTTACGCAACTGATACAAACGGTCTTTGACAGCAAGTTTCTCATCAAGAGTGATAGGCGGTTTTTTCACTAATTGAGCTATCTCGTATTCTGCATTTATCATAGGTATGCTGTCGGCCGGGATACTACGATAAAATTCCTTCACCTCGGCAGGTGTCACAAAGACATTGGATACTATGGTCTGCTGAACCTGTTGTACAAGAAACTGATCTCTTATTATTGTTGTAAGTTCCTCGCGTATCTCAGCCATTGTCTTGTTATAATAATTCTCCAACTTCTCCTGAGAGCCAAGTTGATTAATAAAATAACGAAGACGACTTTCCACCTCGCTGTTGACCTGTTCATCAGTAATAGTGATACTGTCCATCTCTGCCTGATTAAGCATAAGTTTTTGAAAAAGAAGATCTTCCAATATCTCACATCTGATACTTTTAGCAGTACCTTTTATACCGCCCTGTAATCTGTACTGCATATATTGTGCATCTATGTCAGATTGTAATATCACATTTTTACCAACTACAGCAACGACTTTATCAATAACTTTCGCCTCTTGCGGATATGCCGTCTCAAATCCGACAAACAACAGCAACAATGTTATATAACTTTTTATCTTCATAATTAATATATTTCAAAAATACGATTTTTCATCGCATCATCATACAGGTCATTATGCAATTTCTCTAAAAACTCTTTTTTTCTTGCATTAAGTATAATATAGCTGATACCTTTTTTCTCGAACTCCAATGGCGAAAAATCACCTATCACTCTAACTTCGCATATACGTAACATGGAAGTTCTGTCTCTATTCTCTCTCATTACAAAATTGTTGTTTTTTAGAAATGACAACTCGTCATTGACGTCTAAATTATAACTTGCCACCACATCATCGAAACGTCTCCATGAATCCAAATTACTTTCATAGACATCAGAATAACGCAATGCCAGATTATTGATAGAATCAAACATAACAGTATCAGGATTGCTCAACAGGTTATAAAACGTCCATTTCCATTTGTTGTTTTTTGGGAACTCCAAAAAGATAACCTTGACAATGTTATGGTCCAATCTGAAATTAGAAACATTTTCATTATAATAACTTTCTATCTCATCATCAGATATCACCGTATCGAGGTTATCGCGCAACATCTCCGTCTCGTAGGTATATATCACAAGGGAATTACGATAGTCTTCGATTTGCTTTGAGAAGTCGAGTTTTTCCTTCTCGAGAGTTGTTTCCGCCTTACGTATCAGTAATTCACGACGTATCCATGCATCAATAAATGCTTTGACTCGCACAATACTGTCATTAGTAGTAATACCTTCATACATAATACTTTCAAGATCCGACTTGTACAACACTTTGCCATAAACAGAAGCAACGACCGCATCAGATCTTTCCACCTTGTTATCACCACAAGATGTTAAAGACAAGACAAAAACAAGTCCTATCAGAAAATACTTTATCACAATAATACTATTTTTGTCCGTAGTATTTCTTTATTTTTTTGAGCAACTTATTGTTAATATTGACAGGATATTTAACCTTAAGTTCTTCAACCCACTGTTTTTCAAGTTCTTCCTGATAAGCTGATGTCACAAGTCCTTTTGCTTCTTTCAAAGTCTTGTGTTCCGGAGCACGAACTTCCAATATCTTGATTATTTCCGTTGACTTATCTACAGTAGAAGGTATCACCAAGATATTGCCTACAGTCCATTCCATTTTATCAATATTGATATTGTCGCCTTTCTGATAGAAATTACAACGTGCATTCACATATCGTATGCTATCTTCCTTTATTCTCTTACGCAAATTATCTATATCATTCTCTTCAGTAACAAGTTCTTTTACTTTTTCAAGATTATCAGGACGATTAAGAGTTACCACCATAGCTTTGACTCTGTCGCCCCACATGTATTCGTCTTTATGTTGTTCAAAATAATTTTGCAATGAGACGGTATCCTCAATAGCTTTTCTCCAAACCTGCTGTTCCATCAAATCAAAAAGAAGAATGCCGTCATGATATTCCTGTATAAGAGTGTTGAATTCCGGATATTTGTCTTCAAGATGAGCATCTTCATATTCAAAGACTTTTTCTTTCACAAAAGCATCATAGAGCTGATATGCAAAGGAAGCAGCAGAGATAAAAGGCTGAGGTTCCTGATGTTTATAGATATAATCTACGAAATCGCCAATAGTATATTTCTGTTGATTGATGGAAAAGAGTACTTCATCTTTGTTGACATTTTCCGACATCTTATACACTCCGAGAGACAGGGTGCTGTCTATACTGTTGATGAAATTATCTTTCACATCAGCCATTTCTTTAAACTTATTCTCCTTCATGATACGTTTCAACACCACCTCTTCGCTGAATGATGCACGCATATCCTTTCCGACTCTTTCTTTAAGTCTGTCTTTTTCTGTCTCGAAATCACCAACTCCTGAGGTACCTATAAGTTTAACGATATGATACCCATATTTTGTTTTCACAGGTTTTGAGAATTGTTCCGGTTCAAGACTCTTGACAGCGTCGATAAACTCCGGTACGAGATTACTCACTCTAAACGGGCTAAGCATACCGTCGTTCTTAATAGTACCTTTATCATCGGTATATTTTCTCACGGTATTGCTCCAGTTGGATCCATCAGGTTCCAACTCCTTATATATGTTATCTATTTTAGCTTTCACCACAGAGTCTTGTCTGTCAGGGTCATTCTCATCAACGATAAGGAAAATATGAGCAGCACGAATGACGCCGGAAGCAGGTGTTTTACTGTTGACTTTTATTAAATGATATCCGAAGTCGGAACGTACAGGCATAGATATCTCCCCAACAGGTGTATTATAAGCTCCTGACTCAAAAGGATACACCATATCAAATACAGTAAAATATCCGAGATTGCCGCGATTGCCTTTCATACCGTTATGTTGTCCGGGTACCGGCTCGATGTCCCTTGCTGACAAGTCGTCGGAAGCCTCCACTGCAACATCGCCGAAATCTTCTCCTGCCAAAATACGTTTACGCAACTCCAAAGCCTTATTATATGCTTTCAATGTGTCAGAAGGCACGGCATGTAAATCGCATTTTACCAGAATATGGTCCGCATTAAGGTCATATTTCATTCTCTCATACGCCTCTTCTACTATTTTCTCTGTAACTTCATCATTAGAGAAATACGGCTTTGCCAACTGTTGACGATAACCATTCAACTCACGTATGAATTTAGCACTTGTATCCATTTTAAGATTTTCAGCCTCAGTAACTTTCAATTTAAAGTTAATAAACAAATCCATATATTCATCAACTGTTTTCTTATCGATAACATCGCTTCTGACATTATTTTTCTCATAAACAGCCATAAATTCATCGGCAGTAAATTCTTTATCACCTAAAGTCAACAATGTCTTTGATTTATAAGATTGCCCAAAAACGAGAGCCGGCAACATAAACAGTGCCATTAAAACAGTTACAGATATTCTTTTCATATATTAGTTTTTTTATGTAACGAATTCAAAATTCAAATATTGTCAAGCCTTTGTACTATAATTAGGAGCCTCCTGAGTTATTGTGATGTCATGAGGATGGCTTTCGTGCATTCCTGAAGAAGTTATTTTGATAAAGCGAGCTTTTTTAAGTTCGTTGATATTCTTGGAGCCTGTATAACCCATGCCGGCGCGAAGGCCTCCGACAAGTTGATAAACCACCTCGGAGAGGCTTCCTTTATAAGGCACTCTGCCAACAATGCCTTCCGGCACCAATTTTTTGATATCGTCTTCCATATCCTGGAAATAACGGTCTTTGGAGCCATGTTGCATAGCCTCAAGAGAGCCCATACCTCTATAGGATTTATATTTTCTTCCTTCAAAAATTATAGTGTCACCGGGGGACTCGTTGACGCCGGCAAACAAGGAACCAGCCATGATAGAAGAAGCACCGGCAGCGATGGCTTTCACTATATCGCCGGTATAACGTATCCCACCATCGGCAATGACAGGTATTCCGGCACCTTCCAACGCTTTGGAGACGTTGTAAACCGCCGTCAACTGCGGCACGCCAATGCCGGCGATGATACGTGTAGTACAAATAGAACCCGGACCTATGCCGACCTTGATGGCGTCTATATCCAGTTTTGCCAGGTCGTATGCTGCCTCAGCAGTGGCAATGTTACCTATGACGAGGTCAATATCAGGGAATTTATTTCTCAGTTCTTTAGCTACATTGATGACATTTTGGGAATGACCGTGTGCAGTATCGACGACAATGGCATCCACGCCTTCCGCAACGAGGGCTTCGGCTCTTTCTATGGTATTACTCGCAATACCGACAGCGGCTGCTACCCTGAGACGCCCATGGGCATCTTTGGAGGCATTGGGTCTTTCCTTGATTTTTATTATATCTTTATATGTTATCAACCCAATAAGATGAAAATCCTTGTCCACTACAGGCAATTTCTCAATACGGTGTTCCTGCAATTTGTCGGCAGCCGTCTCGAAATCAGTGAACTCCGTCGTGGTGACAAGATTATCTTTCGTCATGACTTCGGTAATAGGCCTGTTAACCTGACGTTCAAAACGAAGATCTCTGTTAGTAACTATGCCGACAAGAACATTATTCTCGTTGACGACAGGAATGCCACCAATACGATTCTCATTCATTATCTTGAGAGCGTCACGTACCAAAGCCGTGTCTCTTATCGTCACAGGATTGATAATCATGCCATTTTCAGCTCTTTTCACCTTACGCACCTCAGCAGCCTGACGTTCGATGGTCATATTTTTATGAATGACACCAATACCACCCTCCTGCGCTATGGCTATTGCCATAGGAGCTTCAGTAACAGTATCCATACCGGCCGTTACAATAGGTATATTAAGTTGTATGTTGCGCGAAAATTTCGTTCTTAAATCTGTATCTTTTGGAATAATGTTACTGTACGAAGGTATCAAAAGCACATCATCGTATGTGAGACCTCCCTCAACAAATTTTTCTGAATCGGTCATAGTACTAAGTTTTTAATTTGCAAAGATACAAAATTCTTTTGATTTGAAAAAATATAATTTAACAGTTGCAACAAAAAAGTCTTGGCATATAACAATCTTAAAAGACAATTAAAGTAATGATTATTAAAAGGCATTATTATTCACTTCACATTTAATTCCATCAGTATATCATATTATTTACCTACTTAATAATATTAAAAATCATGCCAAATGATGTTAAAAACTTACATTACAAACATGCTTTATAAACTTTTTTAGCTTAAAATACAATATAATATATTGATTATAAATGAAACAACAAATTTGCATTACAAACTTTTTCTGGAGATTTTACAAACTTTTTTGACTGTTTACAGGCGTTTTTTTATATAAAAACAGACTTGTAATAAAAAAACACGGCAGTTTTTCGAGTCTGAATCTATTCGATATACAACTACAATGCAAAATGTCTTTTGAATCATAGAAGATGAGACATTATCATCAAATGTCACAAAAAGTATTGTCGAAAGACAAAAAAAGCATATTTTTGCAAATTAAACTAAATCCGTGAATTTTATGAGAAAAACATTTTTGTCACTTATCACCGTATTTATGACCTTCTGCATGTTACATGCGGACGAAGGCATGTGGATTCCCATGTTGTTGCAGAACAACGAGAAAGAAATGCAAGAGATGGGTATGAGGATAACAGCAGAAGATATATATTCCATCAATAACAGCAGCATGAAAGATGCAGTAGTGTTATTTGGTGGCGGATGTACGGGTGAAATAGTCAGCGACAAGGGGCTGCTTCTTACCAATCATCACTGCGGATACGACTGGATTCAACGTCACAGCAGTGTAGAACATGACTATCTAACAAATGGATTCTGGGCAATGAGTATGGAAGAAGAATTGCCTTGTCCGGGACTTACCGCTGTGATGCTCAAGGAAATGAAAGATGTGACATCACAAGTATTGGAAGGTGTTACTGATGAACTTACTGAACAGGAACGTAGCAAGATAATAAAGGAAAACATCGACAAGATTATTGAAGAAGCCAAGAAAAACACTGAATATGAAGTGTCGATCAAATCATTTTATATCGACAATCAATATTATCTTATGTATAATGAAGTCTTCAAAGATATACGTATGGTTGGAGCACCGCCGTCAAACATAGGCAAATTCGGAGGTGACACCGACAACTGGGTATGGCCTCGTCATACCGGAGATTTCTCCATCTTCCGCATCTATACTTCACCGGATGGAAAACCGGCAGAATACAGTCAGGATAACGTACCTTACACTCCTGCTTATCACTTCCCTATATCATTGAATGGTGTCAATGAAGGTGATTTTACCTTTGTATTCGGTTATCCTGCATACACCAACGAATACCTTCCTTCACAAGCTGTAAATCAGGAAGCCAATGTGATATATCCCGTAGTTGTTGATTTGAGGGGGCAGATACTTGACATATATAACAGATACCAACAGAAAGATCCTAAGATACGTATCCAATATGCCTCAAAACATGCCGGTCTCGCCAACGGTTGGAAAAAATATATGGGAGTGACGGAAGGCATCAACAAATTTAAAGGTGTGCAGAAGAAAAAACAGTTTGAAAAAGAATTTCAGGAATGGGTGCTTCAAAAACGTTCCCGCCACGCCTACATAGACTTGCTCCACAATTTTGACACTGCGTATAACGATTTGGAGAAATATCGTCTCGCCATTATATATCTCACAGAAGCAGGACTTTCGACAGAGCTGATATATTTTGCATCTGCATTTACTGAACTTGCCGAAACGACAAAGGAGACAAGTCAAGAGGATTTGGACGCAATAATTTCATCTTTAAAAGAAGAAACGGAAACATTTTTTAAAGACTATCATCAACCTATCGACAGAGAAGTGGCTGTCGCCATGCTGACGGCATATCGTGAAAACCAGCCGGAAGACTTCCGTCCTTCTATTCTAAACCTAATTGACAAAAAATATGATGGTTCGGTAGAAAGATATGTCAACGACTTGTTCGACAAATCCATGTTTACATCTAAAGATAAGGTCATGAAAATGCTTGACAACTATAAAGTCTCCAAAGCAAAGAAGATAACCAAAGACCCTGCCGTGATGGCATACGAGGACTTTATGGATTTTTACAGAACCAAAATAATGCCGGAGAGTTCAAGACATTCCAAAAAAATAAACACATTACGTCGTCTTTACATGAGAGGACAGATGGAGATGCTTAAAGAGACACGACCGGAGAAGATGATTTATCCGGATGCCAATTTCACCTTACGTGTGACATACGGCAAAGTCGGAGGATTCTCACCGCGTGATGCTGTGAGATATAAACATTTCACCACTTTGGATGGCATCATGCAAAAGGAGAATCCGGATATCTACGATTACGTTGTGACAGACCGTCTCAGAGAGTTATATGAAAATAAAGATTATGGGCGTTATGCTGATGCCGACGGCAGCATGCACGTGGCATTCATAGCCGGCAATCATACTACGGGAGGCAACTCCGGCAGTCCTATCCTCAATGCCGACGGTCATCTGCTCGGTCTCAATTTCGACCGTACATGGGAAGGTACCATGAGCGACCTCGTTTATGACCCGTCTGTCTGTAAAAATATTTCCGTTGACATACGTTATGTATTGTTTATAATAGACAAATATGCCGGTGCTACACGTCTCATTGACGAGATGACAATTATAGAATAATGACAACGGGACAACGTATATCGGAATGTGTCAGAATGTCGTTACGCAACGCCACCAAGACAGTAATCTGGCTTGCAAAAATCATGATATGCGTGTCTTTCGGCATAATGTTATTACAATATTTCGGTGTCATTCAATGGGTATCAAATTGGATGACACCCATTTTTTCTTATTTTGGCCTTCCCGGTGAAGCAGCTTTGGCATACGTGTCGGGTTACTTCGTAAACTGTTATTCTGCCATGGCTGTCATGGTGTCTCTCAATCTTGATACAAGAGCCGTCACTATTCTGGCTGTCATGGTATTATGTTCCCATAACATGATAGTCGAGACAACTGTACAACACAAGACAGGGTCTTCAGCAGCAAGGATAGTAGTGATACGTACTCTGTCGGCTTTTATTCTCGCTTGGATACTCAACAAAATCATGCCGAACCATTATGAAAACATAGTGACTCAAAACACCGGCATGACAGAACAGAATTTCATCATCATGCTCGAGGAATGGGCATTCAAGACACTTAAAACGACAATAATGATGGTGATATTGGTATATCTTCTTACCATCTTGCAAAGGATATTATCGGAATTCGGCATCATAGGATACATGGCAAAGTTTTTAAAACCGATTATGCAGTTTTTCGGTCTTCCGCCTCATACTGCGTTTTTATGGCTCATCGCCAATACTTTGGGACTTGCTTACGGTGCAGCCATAATGATAGATGAATCGGAACACGGAAATACCTCAAAAGAAGACAACGACTTGCTCAATCATCATATCTGCGTATCGCACAGCAACTTGGAAGACCTGTTGTTGTTCACGGCATTGGGAGGTTCTTTCCTATGGATGTTGTTGTCACGGCTTTTCATGGCAATGATACTCGTTTGGGAACGCAAGATTGAAAGGATATTAAAAACACGGTTTCACATCAGCCATTAGAATCAAAAAATATTAATGAAAGTCTTTCAGTATAGACGTCATATCATGGCGTCTATGCAATATTCCCAAAAACAATAAAAACACATTAGATTTCATTGCAATCCGATATTGACAGATTGTTTCCTGGCAGAACAGACATGATTAAAACACAATATCAAGACTTGAATGAAAAGGAGTTCAAGATATGTATCCTGTCACATTTCGATTTGTCGAGACAGTAAGAAGCCGATTTCATGCATTGTTCTGTTTATGGCATGGATAAATACAGGTGGAAATTATATGACAAAATGTCAAAAACAGACAATAAGACCATGTAAAAACCGAAAAAAAGTTTGTAAAAAATTCTTCGTGTTATATACATATAATATTTATAATCAACATTTTAAATATAAAACTGTCCTGAAAAAAGTTTGTAAAGCTTTTTTAATCCTGTTTTTTTAATATTATATTCATTAAATTTGCGTAAATGGAACGTAAAAAGGATTAAGGAAATGAAATCAGTAAAAAAGGAAGCTATACATAAAGAGAGCATGGCAACAAAAGTTATACACAAAATTTTTGGAGGCAATGAGTATGACAACGAAACAGAGCGAAGAAAGGAGTAATGTAATCAGAATATAAAACATCGAGTCATGAAACACATAAAGAAATACATTGTATAAAGTCCCCGCAAAAAGAGCAGCCGTTTGCGGAGACAGTAACCGAAGAAGGAATAAAGGCATCAATAAGACAAAGATAAAGTTGAACAGAGGAAGGACTGTTCTATTGTCCGCGGAAATGATTATTCTGATCATGACATTCCATAAAATTGATTATAAGACAGAAGATTAAATAGAAATAACAAAATGTATAAAAAATAAAAGAAATGAGTATGAACAAATTTTACCTGTTATTGACAGCCATGATATCCTTTTTTATGATAAGAGGGATGGCACAGACAGTTTATGAGATACCACCTGCAGCAGAGTCGATAAATGCATGTGACTTGGATTTGGACGGGGATATGGATATAATATTAGGACATTATTCCGAGTGTTATGATGATGATATTACGTTTACGATATTAAAGAATGAGGGAGACAACAGTTATGAGATGAGCGATACGACAAAGACGTATGCAGGAGCCCAATTTAGCATATTTGCGGAGAGGATAGATGAGGATGAGTATCCGGATTTGGTAACATTGTATTGTGATTGTAAAGATCTTAGTCTTTATTTAAGAATATGGTATAACGACGGCGAAGGAAATTTCAACTATTATGAAGATTATGATCTTTTTGCATCAGATCCTGTGAGTGAATTGAGTTTTGGCGATGCAGACGGGGACGGTCTTACTGATATTTTTGTACGGATAAACTATATGAGTTCAACGCAGCAATGGGGAGTGTTGTACAATTACGGGAACAGGAGATTCTCAAAACCTGTTTACCGCACATATCCTGATAGTTGTGTAAATGATATAGAAATAGGGGATTTGAACAATGACAAGAAGGATGATGTGGTAGTAACAACGGGAGGCAAAGGAGATATGTTTATATATTATTCCACAGGGAGAGATTTCAGGGAACGCTGTCTTCCTGAAGTGTGGTACACATATACTCGAATAGTGGATTTTGACGGGGACGGATTAAAAGACATAGCGACGGTAATAACGCCACCCGGACCGGCTTCTGATATAATGCTTTTGGGAGTATGTGTAAATCAGGGGAATGAAGAATTTGAGCCGTTGTATCCAATGGAAGAGTCTGTATTGTGTCAATACGTAGGCGGGAACAATGATCTTAAGATGGAAGACATGAACAATGACGGATTGCCCGATTGGGTGTTTAATATCGAATATTACCAAGAAGACGGATTGATAGCGAATGAAGTGTCAGGTGTCAGGATACTGTATAATCTGGGAAATTTCCAATTCACCGATCCGGAAGACTATCATTATGTGCAATTGAAGTATTATAAAGAAGGAGAGAGACGTATTCATATAGCAGATTTTAACGGAGACGAATATAAGGACATAGCAACGGCAAGAAGAACTTTTCTGTTGTATCCGAATTATGTTGACATATTATATAATGACGGAAATGGTAATTTCATAGAGAATCCGTTAAATGTGGAAGAGAACGATGATAAGTTGGAAGTAAGTGATTGTTATCCGAATCCGGGAAGAGGAGAGATGAACATCAGGACGGCATTACCGGAAGGAAGGATAGAAGTGTATGACATTCTCGGGAAAGTGGTATATAAACAGGATATTACCGAAGAGGTCACAAAGATACCGACAGAAGGATGGGCGAAAGGGATGTATCTGTGGAGAGTTTATAGTGAAGGAAAAGAGGCAGAAAGCGGTAAATGGATAAAACAATAGTAATTCTAAAAATAGTAAAAAAGGAAACATTATATATTAACTGTAAGAGACTGTCTGACAAGTTCAGGCAGTCTCTGTTTTTATGTTGTAAGCCGTCATATCATGGCGTCCCAATTACACACTTTTTGAAACATTACTAATAAATCATCCGAAAAGTTCTTTCAGCAAGTCCTCCACAGTAGCGAGCGGCACTATTTCAAGATGATATTTAGAAGCATCTATTCCTTTGACGTTATATTTAGAAACGAACAATTTGTCGAAGCCAAGTTTATCTGCCTCTGAAATACGTGTTTCAATTCTGTTGACTGCGCGCACCTCGCCTGACAGCCCTACTTCTGCAGCAAAGGCATATTTTACATCTACAGGGATATCTTCACTTGAAGACAAGACAGCTGCAATAACGGCGAGGTCTATGGCAGGGTCGTCCACTCTGATTCCACCGGCAATATTCAAAAATACGTCTTTGGCACCGAGTCTGAAACCGGCTTTCCTCTCAAGCACGGCGAGCAACATATTTAATCTCCTGATATCGAAACCTGTACATGACCTCTGCGGAGTGCCATATACTGCAGTGCTCACCAATGCCTGTGTCTCTATCATCATGGGACGTATGCTTTCCATCATGGCGGCACGAGCTATTCCGCTTACAGATTCCTCTCTGTGAGACAAAAACAACTCACTCGGATTGAGCACTTCCTTAAGTCCGTTATGGTCCATTTCGAAAATTCCTATTTCCGACGATGGACCAAATCTGTTCTTGATGGTGCGCAAAATGCGAAAACCATAATGACGATCTCCCTCAAACTGAATCACTGTATCGACAATGTGTTCGAGCACTTTGGGACCTGCAATACTTCCGTCTTTAGTTATATGACCAATGAGAAACACCGGAATCTGCGAAGTTTTCGCCATCTTGTTGAGAAGAGCTGCCGATTCTCTTATCTGACTGATACTGCCGGCTACAGAGTCCACCGATGCTGTCTCCAATGTCTGTATGGAATCTACAACTACCATACATGGTTTGATTTCCTTACAATGACGTATTATCTCCATAGTATCAGTTTCAGTAAGAATAATACAATCTTTATTATCAATACCCAAGCGGTCAGCTCGCATCTTGATTTGGCGACAACTCTCTTCTCCCGAAACATACAGCACCTTTTTTTTAAGATGCAAGGCGGTCTGCAATAATAACGTTGACTTGCCAATGCCGGGTTCCCCTCCCAAAAGTACAAGGGAACCTTGAACCAAGCCTCCTCCAAGAACTCTGTTAAGTTCTTGACAATAAAGATCTAATCTTTCTTCATCTCCACATTTTATTTCTGAAATAGGAACTGGTACTGATTCCGTGACTATGAAACTTTCAGTTTTGTCGTATTTCTTTTTACCTGTCACTACCGATTCTTCTACATAACTGTTCCACGAACCACAAGCCGGACAATGACCTATCCATTTAGGAGATTCATTCCCGCATTCTTTACAGAAAAATACTGTCTTGGTCTTAGACATCATCATTTTTTTAATACAAAGATAAAAAAAAATTGAATTTTGTCAAAATAAATTTTAATTTTGCGGTTTAAATACATTTGTTTAATGTAAAGCAATGATTATGAAGAGACTTTATTCCCTATTTTATCTCTTGTTTTTATTATGCACTACAGCATTCGGACAAATCGTAAGTGTGAGCGGAGTTGTGACATCGACTGAAGATGGATTTGGATTACCAGGTGTAACAATACGTGTAAAAAACACTTCAGAAGGTACCGTAACAGGCTTGGACGGAGATTATATTATCAATGCCAATGCAAACGATTCCTTAGAGTTTTCATTTATAGGATTTAAGACCATTGTACTGCCTATCAACGGGAGAGTCAAAATCGATGTGGCATTAAGTCCTGATACGCAACTTCTCGACGATGTTGTTGTGACAGCTTTAGGTATCAAAAGACAGAAACGAGAGTTAGGTTATGCTACGGAAGATATTGATGGCGAAATTTTGGCAAAATCAGGCAGTGACAATGTCATCAGTGCATTAAGCGGTAGAGCTGCCGGTGTGCAAATCATCAACAGTGATGGTGTGGCGGGAAGTTCTTCTCGTATAGTAATACGAGGTAATAACAGCATTTTTGGTGACAACCAACCACTTATCGTCGTTGATGGAGTACCTATGTCTAACGAAGGCGGCATTACAAGTTGGAGCGGTGGACAAGATTGGGGTACTGCACTTAACAACATCAATCAAGAAGACATTGAAGACCTCAGCATCTTGAAAGGACCTACCGCTGCAGCGCTTTATGGTTCACGAGGCGGCAACGGCGTTGTACTTATCACCACAAAAAAAGGTAAGAAACAACAGGGGCTCGGTATCAATTATTCTGCCACATTCAAAATGACAACACCCTACGGCTATCGTGATGTACAGAACAAATACGGTGCCGGAGGACCTGTGTCTTTCATGACACCTACATTAACAACAGATGAAAACGGCAACTTCATCTATGACGGACATTATAGCGATGACAACGGTCCTGAAGGCGAGCCAACTAACACTACATTCGGCTACTATGGCGGCTCTGTGTCTTGGGGTCCGGTGATGGACGGCACCGAAATGTTGTGGTGGGACGGACAGATGCGCAACTACTCTCCTCAACCGGACAACCTTAGCATGCTGTACAAAAATTCTTATTCCATGACTAACAGCGTATCATTCCAAAATGCAGGCGACTTCGGCTCCGTGAGAGTATCTATCACCGATGAACGCTCCGATGCTATCATCGATAACTGCGACCTTCGTCAGACCACATTCAACGTGGGTTCTTTCCTTAACATCTCAAAGAGAATAAAAGCAGAAGTCTCATTGACATATCTCGACTACCACAGACTTAACTCTCCGGTACTCGGTGAGTCATATTACAACTTCAACAAAGGTTTGTTGTACAGCTGGCCTCGCAGCTGGCAAGGCATAGAATCACAGTCTTATGAACAGCCTGACGGCACCATGACGGTATTCGACAATTATCCTTTTCAATATATATATTCAAATACCTTCTGGAATTTCTATAATAACAATACTACTCTCGACCGTAACAAACTCTATGGCTCCGCCAGAATAATATACGATGTCACCGATTGGCTCATGCTTTCCGGCAAAGCGGCTTTGGACTTCAGCTACGACCAATATGAGACACGCAACAAACCTACCATGAGCGACGGTATAACGGACGGATACTACAAACAGAATATAGGTTCTTATTATACCTTAGATGCCGACTTCCTTGCTACATTTTACAAAGACAATATCTTTCACTCACTGTTCAATGTAAAATTTTCTTTTGGAGGAGAGAGATATTATAAAAATGACTATGGCATCTGGGCCGGTACAGGAAGATGGGCTTATGCCAACTTATACACCTTTTATAATTATGTCAATGGCACTAACGAGACATCAATGTTACCCGGAGAGTCATTTTATGAGAAACAAGTCAATTCATTGTACGGGTTCTTGAATATCTCTTACAACAAATTCTTGTTCCTCGACATCACAGGACGTAACGACTGGTCTTCGACTTTGCCTTTGGACAACAACAGTTATTTCTATCCGTCTGCCACTTTGAGTTTTGTGGCCACAGAGGCTTTCAAGATGAATTGGGGTATCATCAGTTTCTTAAAACTCAGAGCATCTGCTGCCATGACTGCGAGCGATGATGCTCCATATCAACTCGATTTCACCTATAATACCGGTTCTTTCGGAGGTCAACTTACAGCTTTCCTTCCTACTCAAGTACCTCCTTTGCAACTTAAACCTCAAAGGCAACGCTCTTTTGAAGTTGGTTTCGACATAGGATTCTTGGATAAGGTGAATTTAGATTTTACCTATTATGACATATATTCATGGGATCAGATTTTATCAGCACCTATCGCACAGTCATCAGGAGCCGGAAGCGTACGTATCAACACGGGAGTGGTGACAAATAAGGGTATTGAAGCCATCATCAACTACAATGTATATCAAAATCCCAGGGGTTATCTACAGTTGGGTCTTAACTTCGCTCGCAACACCAACAGAATTGTTGACCTCAGCGGCGCCGACATGTATATATTGTCAGAGGTATGGGGCTCCAACGGTCCTGCAATAGCTGTGGCTGAAGGAGAAGAATACGGCACCATTTACGGTTGGGATTATGTTTATACTACTACCTTGGCAGACGGCACCGTGGTAGGCCCTTTTTACGATAACGACGGCAATATGTTACCTCTTATCAATGAAGAAGGAACAGAATACCTTAAAACAGACAACCGTGTACCTGTTGGTAACTGCGCTCCCTTGATAACAGGAGGATTTAACTTGACTTTTAACTATAAAAATTTCTCGATATATTCTTTGATTGACATGAAACTTGGCGGTCAGATATATTGCGGCTCATACGTCATTGCCATGCAAACAGGACAAAGTTTAGAATCATTGTACGAACGCGAAGGCAACGGCATTCCTCTTTACGACAGCAATGGCAACTTCCTTGGTAATTATGGTGTGGTATTGCCGGGCGTTTATGTCGATCCGGAAACCGGCGATGCTACCGTCAATGAAAATGTAGTACATTATTATTACAAATATATGCCTAACTTCGGAGGATGGGGCAACTATATCACTACTCCCGGCATAGTAAACAATACTTGGATTAAAATGAGAGAGATTACAATATCATATAACCTGCCAAAGAAATGGTTGGAAAAGAGCAAAGTGTTCCAAACCGCATCATTGTCATTGACAGGACGAGACTTGTTCTACATATACAAAAACCTTCCTGACAATATCAATCCTGAAGGTACACTCGGTTCTGGCAATGCACAAGGTCTTGAATACGGTTCATATCCTATGACACGTTCATTTTTATTCTCATTGCGTGTCGGTTTGTAATGTCATTGTATAAATCTGAAAAACTAAAAAAAATGAAAAAAATAGCATCATTGGCAATTATGGCGGGAATGATATTATGTTCCTGCACCAAAGGTTTTGAAGAGATGAATGTCAATCCAACCAATCCGACAGGAACCGACATAGGTCCGCTTTTCAACGGAGTGGTGAGTACATTGACATTTCAAGGCAATGAGATGTTTTATCTTGACAACGAAATATTTTACCCGGAATCTGAACTTGGAGCTTTGATATCAGACGCATGGGGCAATTATCAGATCGGTACCCAAGCTGTATGGGACAACTATTATAATGCTTTATCCAACATTCGCGACATTGAAAGCCGTTTCGATGATGAATGTGCTGCAATGGGAGATGATGAATATTGCGATAAGGCACGGGCTCAGCTGATAGTATTGAAAGCATTCAAGACATTTAAAGTAACCGACATGTTTGGTGATATTCCGTATTCCGAAGCCGGCAAGATATGGTATAACACTCAAAACACTTCATTCCAAAAACCCAAATTCGACAGCCAAGAATCTATATACAAGTCTCTGCTCGAAGAACTTGTCTGGGCACGCGGAATATTAAATAATCCTGTCAATGTCACCTCCTTAGGTAACAATTATTACTCTCTCGGCTCCTATGATGTATTATATGCCAACAACTACGAAAAATGGGGTAAGATTGCCAACTCATTGATTCTGAAACATGGCATGAGAATGAGAGACAAAGACCCGAACTTTGCCGACACTCTTCTCGTTACTGCATACAACATGCCTGTAATAGATGATTATTATTACAGCGGTAATGGTGGTTTCATCTTATGGCCATCTTATCTGACAACCGGAATAGGTGATGTAAACTGGAGTTTCCGTGAGCATAGAAATCTAAGAATGGGAGAGACTGTTTTTGCACAAATGTCATCCACCCCGGATCCGACAGGAAAAGACATCTTCGATTTGCGCATGTATGTATTTTTCGACACAAACCACAAAACAGATGAGTTTCCTGACGGAGCATGGGTCGGATATCCTCAAATAAGAACAGCATCAACACCTTCGGAAGGAGGCTCACCATACGAGAGATCTCGTGATGCCAACTATCAGTTTAAAGGTCCAAGTTGTATATATTCTCCATTCAACTATTACATGATACGCGACAACAGCGACGAGGTCGGCTTCATGCCAAAAGTTCTTATGAGCGCTGCGGAAGTGTGTTTCATAAAAGCTGAGATGATGATTAAAGGTATAGTACCAAACAGCGGCATAGAACTTGACGACATGATACGCAAGGGCATTGAGATGTCATATCTGTTATGGCTGCAACCTCATGATGTAGATTATAATCCGACATGGAAATATACTTACCCCGGATTGGACACCATATTGAGTAACAGCGATATATGGGCTGTATCATATTCTTATTCATCAAACCTGATGAACCAACTGATTTATATGAATCCAAATTTCGACTATAGCGAAGAGTCATATCTCAAACTTATTTATCAACAGAGATGGTTAGACCTCTTCCGTCAACCGGGAGAAGCCTGGTCATTGGCACGTCGTACCTTCATGACACCAACAACGACAAACCATCAAAAACTTACATCATACAGAATGCCTTATCCTCCTACGGAGATAACATACAATTATGACAATTACTTACAACAAGTCTCCAAAATGACACACGGCGACAGCCGTGAAACCAAAGTGTGGTGGATGACAAAATAACTTAACAACTAAATTTATTTAACAAGATGAAAAAATTGATTTATTTAACTTTTGCTCTCTTTTGTGCTATGACAACATTTGCACAGGAAGAGTTCCTCTATGACTTCAACAACCTTACAACAGGAACACAATGCCTCAACGGACAGGACGGTTGGTCAACACACTATCAAACAGCCGGAACATCACAGGATTTCGATGTCGATTACACCTGCGGCAGCATCTTGTCCCCTGATGAATCTATTGCTGTATTCTATCCCTACGGAGGTCCCGGCGTTGGTCGTACAGCAACCCGCAAAGCCACAGACAACTTCAATTTCAACTTCCAAAACGGTGGCATCATAGACATGGAGTTCGACATGTATATGGTATGGTGGGGCTGTTATTTCGGTGTAGGTTACGATGCTGACGGCGATGGCAATGTCTTGTGCGGAATGACAGAAGGAGACGGCGGCATCTTCTTGCAATGCAAAGGCAGCGAGAACAACTACTCTCCTAATCTATCATTACCTAATGGGACAAGTATCTTGGCAACATCATTCATACAAGATGGCTGGGCAAGGTATAAAATGTCTTTTGATTTCAGTGCTTTCGACGGTGCCGGGTCGGTGACAGTATTTGTAAAATCCTATTCGGACGAATCGGGCTGGGGAGAATGGAGCCAGATATCAGAATTGACAGAAGTCAACATGGGTTTAACCCCGGGTTCAGGAGATAAAATGGACTACAGAGTATGGGATGCCATATTCTTCCACTGCCAAGGCGGTACAGGAGGTTTCGATAACCTTTTGGTACGTCAGATGCCTGAAGGCAACATGCAATATATCAATATGCCTGACATACCGAAACAACTTGTCAACAATCCTCCGATCTCATTATCTGCTTCTGCCACGTCAGGCTTACCTGTATCTTTTGAACTTATAGAAGGTCCTGCTACTTTAAATGGCAATATTTTGACATTGACAGGGGAAACAGGAACAGTCACCATCAAGGCAACACAGGGCGGCAACGACATCTGGCTCCCAGCTCCAGATGTCTTCAAAGTCTTTGACGTAGTCGATCCTATGTTATATTCTCCTGAGATAACATTGCGTCGCCCTTATGACGGCAGTATTGTATATATGCCTGAAAAAAGAGCTATGGTATTGTGCCTCAGTACTTATATCGACCATCCGGATGCCATCAAATTTGAAGAGGTGAAATGTACCATAGATGGAGAAGATGTGATACTCATGACAGACTATCCCAACAATTACGACAACGGTTATTTCTATGGTTATTGGACACCGACATCATACGGTGAATATACTATGAATGTCACCATTACCACATCTGGTGGGAAAGTGACTACAGACCAATGTACATTTACAGTGACTGACGAATATGACAATCTCAGTGTAACCACATTAAACGGAGACCTTATCTGTACTCCAACAATACAATCTGCAACAGGCGAATATGAAATGCCAATGCATGTAGGAGCATTTAACGATATCACTGCACACTACGACCACAATTGTGTTGACGGCAACTGTGACACATACGACAGAGTGGGTGGCATCAGAGTGCGCAATTATAGAGGAGAATGGATGGAACTGTTCCGTTATATCTCTCCTTTCGGAGTTCAATGTGAAGATAATGTCGATGTTACAGATTTTACTTCGATACTGCAAGGATTGGTGGAATTTGAATTTTATTTTGAATCATGGAACGGCTCCGGATTTAATCCAACTCTAACCTTTGAACTCACCAAAGGTACTCCGGATTATCTGTATGCTGATGTCAAGGAGATATGGTACGACACATACCCGTTTGGAGATTATGCTAATCAATTCCCGGTACCAGTAGCCAACTATTTCTTTGACGACAATGTTGTTGCTGCCAAATTAAAACTTATCACAACAGGTCACAACTGGAGCAGCGGTACCAACAACACCAACAATACCGGAAATGCTGCAGAATTTTACCATGCAATTCACAACATTTATATCAATGACGAGGTGGAGTTTACACAAGACTTATGGAGGACATGTAATCCGAATCCTGC
Organism: Candidatus Limimorpha avicola; assembly: GCF_056978975.1. NCBI lineage: Bacteria > Pseudomonadati > Bacteroidota > Bacteroidia > Bacteroidales > Candidatus Limimorpha > Candidatus Limimorpha avicola. Next base: position 43,041 of record NZ_DBMCYK010000006.1, on the reverse strand, counting down.
CGGTTGTCAGCCACAAGCAGGAACATGGACATACGAACGTTCCGGTTGGTGCCCCGGTAGCATTGCCATGGTATGGGATTATGATTTGACAGAACATATCAGCGACGGCAACATAGAAATATTTTATCAGTTCGACCCGACTTATCTCGACCTTTGTCATCCCAACCATCCCAATTGCGTAGATGGACAGACTTGTATTCAATGCGCTGCTCCGGACAATCCATTATTGAGAGTCTCCGGAAAAATTGTCGGATACAGCAATAATGTCAATATCCTTACCAGCATCAACAATGTTATTGTAGATGATGATATTTATAACATTGACATCTATCCTAATCCTGCTGACAAATATATTAACTTCAGCAGCGATTATGAGACAGGAAAACTCAGCGTTCTTATAATAAACTCACAAGGTCAAGAAGTCAGAAACTTCACTTTCAGCGGAAGTAAACAAATTGACATATCAGACCTTGCAAGTGGAGTGTATTTCGTTAAAGTGCTTGGCTCAACAATGAAAACTGCTAAAATAATAGTAAAATAATCAATATTCTCAAATCTCTAATTTAATGAAAAATCCCCGGCTTTTTATGGTCGGGGATTTGTTTTGGTAACAAATCTATATGATATTATTTCTGTTCGGTAAAAGTTTTTAAGAAATTTTTACACACTTTTGGGACAGTATCACCATTGAAAGAAGTGCTTTTAATAAAACTACAACTGCCTAAAAATTGCCTGATGACAACTTATACAACAGAAATTTACCTTGTTTTTTTGTAAATACTACTCAATAATTAAAACCAAACCCTTGAGATAATTACCTTCAGGATGATAAATATTGATTGGATGGTCTTCCGGCTGTGACAGTTGATTTATAATTCGGACGTTACGTCCTGTCTCGATAGACGCTGACAATATTACACTTTGAAACTGCATCTTGTCAACAGCCTGTGAACAACTGAATGTCAATAACAATCCTCCGGGTTTTATCTTACTTATGGCTTCTTTGTTGATGAATTTGTATCCCAAAAGACCATTATGCAATGACTTATGATTCTTTGCAAAAGCAGGCGGGTCTAATATTATTATATCATACTGTTTGTCAGGCATATTAGTCAAAAACATCTTGGCATCTTCAACGACACATGGATTGTCAGTTGTAGAAAAACCGTTCAAGACAAGATTTTTTTGACATGTTTCTATTGCTTTTTTGGAACTGTCGATGGAGACGACTTTCTTGGCGCCGCCTTTTAATGCCATTACGGAAAATCCTCCTGTATAACAGAAAGTGTTCAAGACAGTTTTGTCTTTTGATATCATACCGACAAGGTTTCTGCTGTTACGTTGGTCGAGAAAAAAACCTGTCTTTTGACCTTCTTCGCAGTCCACAAGGAATCTTGCATCATTTTCCAATACATAATTCACATCACTTTCACCCCAAAGGTATCCGTCATCAATGGCATCTTTACCCATTCTATGCATGGTACTGGCACTTTTGTTATAGATAGAAGTGATGTTTAACTTGTCAAAACTTTTCAGAGTCTCAGCTATCTCATTGATATGAAGTGCCATACCTTCAGTATGCGCCTGTATGACAGCAGTGTTGCCGTAAATGTCTATTATAAGTCCCGGCAAATTGTCTCCCTCAGAATGTACCAATCTGTAACAATTAGTGTGTTTGTTATTGAGTAATCCTAATGATTCTCTCATTGTTAAACATTTCTCAAGACGAGTCTTCCAAAAACTGCTGTCTATTAATGTATTTTCAAAACTCAGTAATTTTACTGCTATACTACCGGTCTCACAAAAGCCAGTACCGAGTATTTCATCTTTATAATCTGTAACTGTAACTATATCACCGGCCTGTAAACGCTGTGACACCTTGCCTATTGCACCGGAAAATATCCACGGATGAAATCGCCTTACTACTTCATCTTTCCCGGCACGTAACTTGATAACAGGATATAGTGGTAACAATTCTCCCATATTTTACATATATTTATCGCAAAGTTAATAAATATTGTTTTTAATATAAAATAAAAAAAGTTGAAAAATATTTGTTTTCCTTGTGATATTTTGTTGAATCATTGTTTATTTGCTGTTGTTATTAATATCTATTAAACAAAAATTGTATCTTTGTCATGCTAAAATCAGTTTTATTATGGATGCTAATGTTTTGGAATTAAAGGGACAGATTGTTGATGTTGTAAATGATAGAATTTTCTCCGGTGCCATATATATACATGACGGACAGATTGTCGATGTAAAGGAAGAACAACATGATGAGAAACAGCTTATCATGCCGGGTCTTGTGGATGCCCATATTCATATCGAAAGTTCCATGCTTGTGCCTTCGGAATATGCTAAAATCGATGTAGTCAATGGAGGTGTGGCTGCTGTATGCGACCCCCATGAGATAGCTAATGTTCTTGGCATGGAAGGTGTTAAGTATATGATAGAAGATGGCAAATCGTCACCGTATAAATTCTTTTTTGGTGCCCCGAGTTGTGTTCCGGCTACTCCTTTTGAGACTTCCGGTGCAGTACTCGGCATTGAGGAAATACGTGCTCTACTGCAGTCGGACGATATTTACTTTCTTGGTGAGATGATGAACTTCCCTGCCGTAATTAATGATGATGATGAAGTCTGTGCCAAGATAAAGGCAGCTCTCGAGAAAGGTAAGCCCGTAGATGGTCATGCTCCAGGCTTGAGAGGCACGGATTTGACTCATTATTGTAATGCCGGTATAACAACAGACCATGAGTGTTATACCAAGGACGAGGCTCTCGAAAAACTGAATCATGGCATGAAAATATTAATACGTGAAGGTAGCGCGGCACATAATTTCGATGACCTTATACCTATTATGAATATTGCTCCCGAGAATCTGATGTTTTGTGCTGACGACAAACACCCTGATGAACTCGTGGAGGGTCATATTAACCTGATGGTGAAACGTGCCATAGCCTTAGGATACAATATATTGGATGTAATAAAATCTGCAACGCTTAATCCTGTGCGTCATTATCGTCTCCCCGTAGGGTTGCTGCAAAAAAATGACCCGGCAGATTTTATCATAGTGGATAACTTCAATGATTTCAATGTTTTGCAGACTTATATTAATGGCATCCTTGTCGCTGAGAACGGCAAAACACTCTTGTCGTCTTCCAAACCGTATTGTATCAATAATTTTAACATCGACAGCTTTTCTCCTCAGGATTTCAAGGTGGAGTATCACGGAAAAAACATACGTGTTATTGATATCGTTAAAAATCAGATTGTTACTAATAGTTTTGTAGCTGTTCCAAAAGTTGTTGACGGCAATATTGTCAGTGATGTGGAACATGACATACTGAAGATAGCTGTTGTCAACAGATATTCAAAAGCCAAACCTGCAGTGGCATTCGTTCATAATTTTGGCTTGAAAAAAGGCGCCTTGGCATCGAGTGTGGCACATGACAGTCATAACATAGTCGTCGTTGGATGTACCGATGAGGACATTGCCGCTGCTGTCAATACTGTCATAAATTCCAAAGGTGGCATTGTGGCATATTCTAACGACGATACGGTGGAAATTCAACTGCCTGTGGCCGGAATCATGAGTGCAGACAACGGTTTTGATGTGGCAGCCAAATATCGTAAGATAAATGAGAAAGCCAAAGAACTCGGTTGTGATATCAACGCCCCGTTTATGACATTGTCCTTTATGGCTTTGCTTGTAATACCTCAGTTGAAATTGAGTGACAAAGGCTTGTTCGACAGTTCTGCCATGCGTTTCGTGAGTATTGATGCCGAATGATTGATTTAACGCAACCAATTGGCAATAAATATTTTGTATTGAAAACAGAACTATCTGCTTTTATGAAATAATTGTCGGTATCAAAATGTCTCGGTGCAATCCCGGGTACTTCTTTATTGTCTTTCATTTCTTAAAAACTTTTGCCGGACATTGATGATAATGTATATACATTATGGAATAAACAACCATTTTTACGTATTTACACTTTATATGGTCATAGAAAAAATTTTTTTACATATTTTTGCATCATGATGAAGAATAATAACGGAATAATAGAATTAAACAGCATAGATGCCTATAATACATTATACGGGTTGGAAACGTTACATCCTCTCGTTGCTGTCATAGACCTTAAAAAAGCCGCTAATGTCGTGAATCATGTCAAGATGCATTATGGCATATATGCACTGTATTTAAAACAAGGTGTCAACTGTACCTTAAAATATGGCAGACGCAACTATGATTACCAAGAAGGTAGTATAGTCAGTTTTGCACCTGGACAATTGATAGGCTACGACAGCGATATCGATGAAATAAAACCGGATGTCTTAGGCGTATTGTTTCACCCGGATTTGATTTATGGCACCTCATTGGGAAGAAAAATAGACAATTATACTTTTTTCTCATACGAACAAAATGAGGCATTACATCTTTCTCTTCAGGAAAGATGTATAATAATCGACTGCTTCGACAAAATACAACAAGAGTTGGAACACCCTATTGACAAACACAGCCGCGAACTGTTGTGTGTCAACATTGAATTATTGTTAGAATATTGCATGCGCTTTTATGACAGACAGTTCATCACAAGGGAAAAAATCAACAATGATATTTTACAACAATTCGAACAAGAGCTGAACAGTTATTTCAAAGATGATACAATACTACACAACGGATTCCCAACAGTAAGATACTTCGCTGAAAAATGCTGTTTATCACCGGGTTATTTTGGCGACCTCGTAAAAAAAGAAACAGGAAAAACAGCACAGGAGTACATTCAAAATAAAATCATCAATATATCTAAAGAACGTATCATAGGAAGCAACCAAAACATAAGCGAGATAGCATATACTCTTGGTTTTCAGTATCCTCAACATTTTAGCAGATTGTTTAAACGTCAAGTCGGCTGTACACCGCTTGAATACAGACGACAATATGACCTTGACTGAGGAAAAATAAGATTAAAAATAAAAAAATTAACATATCCCTTAAAGATGTAAGGATTTAAACAAAAAATTTTTTACATCTTCTTATTTATCATCATCTGTTAACAATTCCTTATATCATATCATGGATGAATGATTAGTTTTGCATACCAATATTTATGAAAATGACATCAACCACCGATACCGGAAACTCAGGCGAAAACATAGCCAAAGAATTTTTAATAAAGAAAAATTACAAAATATTGAACTCTAAATGGATTTCAAACCATAAAGAGATCGATATCATAGCAATAGACAAAGATGTTTTGGTCATTATCGAAGTAAAGACCCGACACAGCAATTGTCTTATTGAACCGGAAGTTTCAGTAAACCGTACCAAACAACGTAATCTCGTTTATGCCGCCGAGAATTATGTCAATAGATTCGACATAAACATGGAGGTGCGTTTCGATATTATCTCTATAATAATAAATGATAACGGAGAACATATCATCAATCACATAGAAGATGCGTTTTATCCAACACAAATACGGAACAAATGATTTTACAATCCTTTAAAAGCCAAAAAAATAATGCAATCCAAATAAAATACAAAAATCATAGTATAATCAATGAGAATGTGTCATTTTATCTAAATCTGCCAATCATTACAAGCATTTATTTTGCACATGAAAACAAATACAAGTAAGCATATCAATAGATAGAAATGAGCTAACTATCAAATTTCATAAATTAAATACACAATTGATGTTTCCCTCTCAAGATAATGAAGAAGATTCTCGCTTAAGGCGTAGAATCAACACATTCACAAGATAAGAAATTCTTTTTCTTACTATGAAAACCCAAACAAATTATCATAAAGCAGTTACACAGAAATGTGCAATTACCAACTTGGAATAGAAGATTTGTTTTAAAAAGTAATTATTTTTTCCAAGCACCAATAACCTCACCTATATAAATTGTGTGAATACCGGCATCGAAATCAGCATACCATTCCTTAGGAATACTGCTACGAAAATCGTTTTCATTCTGGTGCCACGATGTCATTATCTCACACTCTATAACTAATTTAGCCTCCATGTAATATGGTGTGCCTTTTTCAGTATAAGTTTTATGAAGTCCTATCGCAGCAGCCTTGTCTCCATCCCTGCCACTGTTACTGCCCATATATTTCCAAACTTCCGGATCTTCAAACTCCATAATCGTAAATCGTGGATGATGCTCCATAAACTCCCATGTGTAACGAGCAGGAGCAACATAGACAGTCACAGTTGGGCGATCACTGCCAATATAGTTTCCAATACTGCCCCAGCCAATTGTCATAGCATTGCTCTCAGTGGTGTCTCCCGAGCAAAGGATAAGTTTTTTTGTGAAAAGAATAGGATAAAGAGCAAAAATAAGCGAATTTGAGTATTCTCACTGACGGTCAGAGAGTTTGGCTTTAAGTGGCACAGAACGGCATAAGGTCGGGAAAACGGATTTAGGCAGATTGCAGCAGCAGATGCACTTCCAAACCATTACCCGACACCGAATGCACATTTAACACTAACGGTCTCTATTTCTGCGTTCTGCGTAGGTTTACATTCTGCCTTTACAACTCCCGTAAACTAATTTTGAACCAAACAAAAGTAGGATTATGAGGAGTACTTTCAAGACCGTCTTCTATGTAAACGGAAGCAAGGAGAAAAACGGAATTGTCCCCATCATGGGACGGGTTACAATCAACGGGACTATCGCGCAGTTCAGTTGCAAGCAGCGCATCTCCAAGGATTTGTGGGATGCCAAAGGCAAGAGCCGAGAGGCGGTGGCGGTGAACTATGCGCTTGACAACATCAAGGCGCAGATAACGAAGCACTACCAGCGGCTTTCCGACCGTGAGGCGTTTGTCACGGCTGAAATGGTACGCAACGCCTATCAGGGTATCGGTACGGAGTACGAGACACTGCTCCGTGCCTTTGACAAGGAAAACGAGGCGTTTGCCAAACGGGTGGGAAAAGACCGCTCCAAGCGCACGTATCAAAAGTACCTGACCGTCCGCAAATACGTGGCGGAGTTCATCAAGCGGCAGTACAAGCGGACGGACATGGCGATGAACGAACTGACGGAGGACTTCATCCGTGACTACTGCCTGTACTTGCGCAACGAAGTGGGGCTGGCGCAATCGTCCGTGTGGATATACTCCATACCGCTGAAACACATCGTAACCACGGCGCACTACAACGGCAAGATACCGAGAAACCCGTTTGCGATGTACCACGTTGACCCCGACCACAAGGAGCGTGGCTTTCTCACGGAGGACGAGATGCGGGCATTGGGCGCAATCAAACTGGACAATCCCAACTTCGCATTGGCGAGGGATTTGTTCCTGTTCGGGTGCTGGACTGGCATTTCGTTCACGGACATAAAGAATTTGACCACCGACAATATCGTGGAAATAAACGGTGCATCTTGGATTGTGTCGAAACGCCAAAAGACGGGTGTGCCGTTCCAAATCAAGCTGATGGACATCCCGATGCAGATAATCAAGCGTTACGAGCCGTTCAGAAGAGACAAGCGGCTTTTCAATATCGGCTCGCTTGACATGGTGAACAAGCGTATCAAGGCTGTGGCGAAGAAATGCGGGATAGAAAAGCCGGTTTCATTCCATCTAAGCCGCCATTCATTCGCTGTTTTGGCATTGAATTACGGTATGCCGATAGAGAGCGTAAGCAAGATTTTGGGACATACGAACATAACCACCACGCAAATTTACGCGAAGGTGACCAACGCTAAACTTGAAAACGACATATCCGCCTTTGAGAACAAGGTAAGCGGACGTTTCGCCATATAAGCCTATGGAACGGACAACAATCATGATGGACGAGTATGGCAGGGTTGCCGTGCCGTCCGATGCCGCCAATTTGTGGATGAACGAAATGGAATTGGTAACGCTGTTCGGTGCAATTGCCCCGACACTCCGTGCCGCCATCCGAGCCGTGTACAAAAGCGGAGTGTTGAAGCCTTGCGAGACGGAAAGGCGCATCAAAATGTCCAACGGCTATTATGCGGACGTGTATGCCCTGCCGATGGTCGTGGCACTTGCTTTCCGTATCAACACGTCCGATGCCGCATGGGTGCGTAATGCCCTTTTAGAAAGGATGTACTTGCGAAAAGAAAGGCAAGTCCTGTGGTTGTCGTTAAGCAACAGGACATCGTGTTAATGTTAGAGAGATTGTCGTGCGTCAGCACAACAGTTCAGGTACACAACATCATCAGCCCGAAGAAGTGCGATTTTGCTTCTTCGGGCTTTTTCTTTTCGCCTTTTAATGGCTGGCATTACCCGTTCCGCCACATTTTCTTGTTTATCGGTTTCTTTTGCGCCGTTTCGCATAGTTTTACTTATCAATGTTTTAGCCGTCCTGCCGTAGCTTTGCAACCATGTTTAATCCACTTGCCGACAAGGTGTCGGCGGCACTAAAACCAAGTAAAGCCAATGACTGAAAAAGAAGAATTCATCCGAGTAGGCACAACGCTCTACAAGATTGTGAACCAGCCCCGCATTGACGGCGGCTATGTGAGGAAGCGCATCGCATGGAACTCTGAGACCTTGCGGCAGGACTACGGCAAGGATTATATGGCTGGCATCCCAAAGTATGACGGCTTCTGTACCGTACCCGACCATGTGGGATACAAGCCCGTAGTCGGCAAGTTCCTCAACCTCTACGAGCCGATAAACCATGTTCCCGTGCAGGGCGACTTCCCCTGCATCCGCTCGTTGGTGGAACACATCTTCGGCGAACAGTACGAGTTGGGCATGGACTATTTGCAGTTGCTCTACCTTTACCCCGTCCAGAAGCTGCCCATCCTGTTGCTCGTGTCCGAAGAGAGGAACACGGGCAAGAGTACGTTCCTGAATTTCCTGAAAGCTATCTTCCAAAACAACGTGACGTTCAACACCAACGAGGACTTCCGCAGCCAGTTCAATTCCGATTGGGCGGGCAAGCTGCTCATCATGGTGGATGAAGTGTTGCTCAACCGCCGTGAGGACAGCGAAAGGCTGAAGAACCTCAGCACCACGCTTTCCTACAAGGTGGAGGCGAAAGGCAAGGACCGTGACGAGATAGGCTTCTTCGCCAAGTTCGTGCTTTGCTCCAACAACGAGCACCTGCCCGTCATCATTGACGCCGGGGAGACACGCTATTGGGTGCGGAAGATTATGCCGCTCAAAAGCGATGATACTAACTTCCTGCAAAAGCTGAAAGCCGAAATCCCAGCTTTCCAGCATTTCCTTGCTGGTCGTAAGCTCTCCACCGAAAAGGAGAGCCGCATGTGGTTCAACCCGAAGCGGCTGGAGACGGATGCCCTGCGGAAGATTATCCGAAGCAACCGCAATCGTTTGGAGATAGAGATGGCGGAACTGCTGCTTGACATCATGGCAAGCACAGGTGTCAGTTCTGTTTCTTTTTGCCTCAATGACATCATCCCGTTGCTCGTCTGCTCGCAAGTCAAGGTGGAGAAGTCGCAGGTTCGGAAAGTGGTGCAGGAATGCTGGAAGCTGGCTCCTGCATCCAACTCGCTTTCCTACACGACCTACCAATACGACTACAACCGTGAATGCCGTTACTCACCCGTCAGGAGGATTGGACGCTATTACACGGTAAGCAAGGAACAGTTGGAAACACTCTGATATTTTGATGAAATGATGAAAGTATATATAAACATAAAGAATGACAGCGGTTTACATCCTCATCGAACCCTCAACAAAAGGATTTGGCTGATGAAAAGAGAAAGCGGATGCAGCCCCACACATCATTTTTCTTTTGGCGAGCGGTTTGATGAAACGCCGATGAAAGGATATTGCAATGTATGTCAATGTGTTAGGATGTCCAATCATCAATTCATCGGATTTTCACTCCTCAACAAGTCCGTAGGGAAAGCAATAGAGGTGAACACTGCCATCCGCAGGCTGGTCGGACGGACTTCCGGTCTGCCGACCGACAAGGAAAAGCCTACATCGTGGCAAAAAGAAAAAGGCAACCAATGTCCGCCGACATCACCGCCGACACCACCGCAGGCTTTTGGGGGACAAAAAGCCATAGCTCATTAGGGCGTTTTCTTCACGCACCACTGACGCTAATGCTAAAAACGCCCCAATGAGCCAGCGGGATTGCACCCCTCTGGACACCCCCGCTTGCCCCGTGCGGCTATGACCGCAGGCAGGCGGACACCGACAAACAAGTTTGCATAACCTCTAAAAACAAGAAATGAACATGGGATATATCAGCATCCAAATCAACAAGGCGAAAGGGTCGGCTGACACGGGCGCATCCGACCACATAGAACGCAAGACCACACCCAAGAACGCAGACCCGACACGCACCCATCTCAACCGTGAGCTGGTGCAATTCCCCGACGGCGTGGCAGACCGCACCGGAGCGATAAGCCACCGCATCCGCACGGCGGGCATCAGGCGGAAGATAACGCCCGACCAAGTACGGGCAATCCGCATCGTGCTTTCGGGTACGCATGAGGACATGATTAAAATGCAGGACGAGGGAAGGCTTGGCGAATGGTGCGATGACAACCTGCAATGGTTGCACCGCACATTCGGCAAGGAGAACACCGTATCGGCGGTGCTGCACATGGACGAACATACGCCGCACATCCACGCAACGGTCGTGCCGATAGTGACGGGCGAGCGCAGAAAAGCAAGGAAAAAGCAAGCAGAAGGCAAGCGCACTTACCGCAAGAAAGCCAACGCCGTGCGCCTATGCGCCGATGACCTCCTGACCCGTGAAAGGCTTGTCGCCTACCATGACAGCTATGCCGCAGCAATGGCGAAATACGGCTTGCAGCGTGGTGTCCGTGGCTCGGACGCACGGCACACCACTACAGCCCAATACTACCGTGACATGAAACGGCAGACGGGAGAGCTTGAAGCCAACGTGAGGCAGTTGCAGACCGAACAGAAACAGGCGGAACAACAGCTTGACGAAGTACGGAAAGAAATCAGGTCGGAGAAGCTGGAAGCCGCCAAGACCGAGGCGAAAGCGGCACTCATGGCAAAGGTCGGTTCTCTTATGGGCAGCGGAAAGCTGAAAGAACTGGAAGCCGACAACCGCACCCTGCAAGGCGAGGTTGCCGCCCGTGACGAAAGCATAGAACTGTTGCAGCAACAGATTGAGAGGCAGCGGGAGGAACACCAATGGCAACTGATGGAACTGCAAGCTAAGTACCGCCGGAAGATGTCGTACAAGGAAGCGGAGCACCAAAAGGAAGTGTCATTCCTGAAATCCATCATCCAGAAAGCCAAGAAATGGTTTCCTCTGTTCCAAGAGCTGGTGTACATGGAGAAGTTCTGCCTGAAAGTCGGCTTCAACGAGCGGCAGACCGCCACGCTTATCAGCGGCAAGCCGCTATTCTACGAGGGCGAACTCTATTCGGAGGAACACAAGCGGAAGTTCAAGACCGAAAGGGCGGGATTCCAAGTGGTGAAAGACCCGAAAGACAGGTCTAAACTTGCACTTGCCATCAACGGGCAACCGATTGGCGAATGGTTCAAGGAGCAGTTTGACAGGCTGTTTTCGTCCATCAGAAGGACTGTTGAGCCGCTCAGGAGAGGCAAGGGCATAGGATTATAAACAATGATAATAGGAGGATAGCAAGTTTGTGTTTTGGTATGCCTAAAACAGACTTACGATCCTTCCGTTGGTCGATTTCCTATTTTTTAGAGATTGTCATTGAATGTATGTTCGATGAATTTATGAGGGTTGTTTTATGTTCCATGAGATACAGTTGAGACCCCCTCCATGACTGATTATATTTGAGATATCAACTGGTTCGATACGACCTTGATAGTCTGGAAATGCCGCCTCAATTTGCTGTAAAGCCTGTTCATCTTCCTTTATATTGAATACAGGCACTATGATAACATTCTTTGTCTGAAGAAAATTGATGTATGCCCAAGAATGTCCCCTGTTCCGTGGGCGAGTGGAGTATTTCATGACTATGACATCAAAGTCCCGTTCCAACTCTTTGAGAAACTTGTTCGCAAAGTAGCGGGACATTTCGTAAGCAGTCAGTAATACTGTATTTCCGTTAACCCAACGGACAATGCCATCTGCATGACCGTATGTTTCTGATTTATCCCATGGCAGAAAGACAATGCTACATTCAAACAACTGTTCAAGTATGGCAATTACCTTGTTACGCGGGATGTTTTTGTTCTCACAAAACACCTTTTCAGTCATTATCACTTTGTCGGGGCACTTGATAATGTTACCGCCATCTATTATCAAATTTGTTTTGACGGTCGGAGTGTTCAGGTCATGCAAAACGGCTGTCGGGTCGGTTATATACCTCCTATCTTTCTCGTTCTGCAAATAGTCAGGAGCATAAGCGTATTGTACAAATTTGGTTTCATTAACTTGTATGGGCATATAGTCCCTGCACCAATAATCTTTGGTATGGCGCAGGAAGCCATATTTAATCCCATACTTGTCCAATAACTTGCAGATATTATTTATGGGCACAGGAAAGTCCTTCAATGCCCATTCCGAGAAATACACAATATCAGTCAATCGGTCGGTAACCATATATCTTCATTGAGTTTAAAGCTCCATTGCCGTTTGTCTTTTTCTGTTGTTTTCTTGCCGTCTTTTATAATATACACTCCTTTTCTCGCATTTTGCAAAAGATTAGATTGTGGGAAGTGTTCATCATCGACCCATACGATACCGGGCTTGCCGTTTAGCGAGAAGCCGTTAAGATAATATTTCAAATATAGAACTCGTTCATCACAAAACATTCCTTTAGAAGTCAGGCGGAGAAACTCTTTTTGCTCAACATCATATATCGAATATTCACGAATCAGTGCCGAAGCCCTGTATTCTTGTTCTTCATTCTCAAAAGTGATGTCATATCCAGAGCTGTGCATGTAAATCGACATAAGCGGCAAATAAGGTTCCTCGTAAGGTCCTTCTATTTCTTTTTTTGTATGATTCCTGTGATACATGATTGGGTCTTTGATTGCATCCGGTTTGTCGCTCTCATCATGGTAGTAAAATTCAATGGTACGAATGTATACTCTATACGCATCATTCACCTTAATATAGCCTCCATATATGAAATGAGGTGCCAATTTCTCAAATGCCGCTGTCAATTTCTCTTCAGAAGAATGACGCTTGAAGTTTGACAGATGTTCAAATAAAGTCATATTCTGGTAAATTTAAGTTCTTCTAATAGAGATTTGTAAGTCTTACAAAATTTACTGGTATCATTGAGAATAACGCCTACATTCTTGATGTGCATAAGCTCATTGAAATATGCCATATCCGCTATTGCCGACCTCATTGCATCAACAGATGAACTGTAACCTGTCACTAATTTTGCCCCTGTTTGCTTTTTAAATTCTAACGCAACTTTTTCGTTAGTCAATGTCCGACATGAACTGAAATGAACAATCTTACTGGAGAAAAAATTTTTGTTCATGGCAGCAAGTTCCATCAAATCAATCCCATCATTCTCTCCTTCAAATGATATAGTATGATTCCTTCCATGACATGCAAAATAAATGATATCATATTTATCGAATTTGGCGAATTTACGTTTGGTAGTAAAATAGTCCATATAATATTGTAAATCTTCTCTATACAAAATGTGTCTATGTATTATATCACATTTGTAGAAATTTCTCAAACAATCCAAAAGCAACTTGGTTTCAAGATTGAACTGATTACCCTTGTGGCTGTTATATAACCATTCCGTTTCAAAACAAATTATATTATGCATAGTTTATTCAATAAAGGCATTCATTTATTACTTTATATCAAGTTTGTTGGGAATAAGAAGCTCACGTACATCTATTTTCAAGATGTCTGCAATCCGATACAGTACAGGAATAGGAGGTTGCACCTTATTAGTGGCATACAGATTGACCATGTTGAAAGTTTTCCAAGCCTATTTGCCAGTTCTGTTTGACCAATGCCTTTAGACTCCAATGCCTCTTTTATTCGGTTCATATTCGCATTCTTTTGTCTGACAGGCACAAAGTTACAAAATTTTATTTGGTACATTGCTCGTTTTTCAAAAGAAAGTACTAATTTTGTAAACAAACTAAGAGTTGTTTGACAGAAACATACCGCAAGTCGCAGAATTTGTGACCGTTGCCAAGTCATTACCTAGTTCTATGAGAAAAGCTCATAAGTAGCTTATTTCTAATATATTCCTATTTTAATATCGGATTTTTCTGGAAAAAAGTGAATCCGTTATCAGCAAAGTCTTTCTGTACATCGAAGGATTTAAATTCAGTGTTCATAGGCATTTCTTTACAGCCAGTCAATGTGGTTATTATCATGATGGCTAATTAATAGTTTTTTCATTATTTTAATTTTTACAAGATCGGAAAATAATATTACAACAAAAAAAGTCAATCAAATGATCAACAATTGATTGACTACCATATTTTTGAGGTACCAGACGGATTCGAACCGCCGTAAAAGGTTTTGCAGACCTCTGCCTAGCCCCTCGGCCATGGTACCTTGACATTGTCGGGATGACAAGATTCGAACTTGCGGCCTCTTCGTCCCGAACGAAGCGCGCTACCGGGCTGCGCTACATCCCGAACCGATATTTTGGTCTGCAAAGATACTATTTTTTTCTAAAAGACAAATATTTTTTTGTTTTTTCATTAAAATATCATCTTTTATAATCTTAAAACAACAAATGAAAATAATAAATCTCGACTATCAACAATAACAAAACACACTTACGATTATTTCTAATATCAACATGTAAAAACATTAAAAAGCTATTATTTCAAGATGTTCAAGAAGTATCTTGGTCCCTATCAATATAAGTATCACTCCGCCAATTATCTCAGCAACTTTGCTGTATCTGGCCCCGAAAACATTGCCAATCCTTACACCGACGAAAGAAAAAATAAACGTCGTTATACCTATAAGCAACACTGACTTCCATATATTTACCTTTAAAAAAGCAAACGAGATTCCAACAGCAAGAGCATCTATGCTGGTAGCAATGGCAAGCAAAGGCATGGTTTTTATTCCTGAAGCCTTTTCCTCTCTGTCATCGCCGACAAAAGCTTCACGAATCATGTTGGAACCCAACAACAACAAAAGTATAAACGCAATCCAATGGTCAATACTCCTGATAAAATGTTCAAATTGTACTCCGAAAAAATAACCTATCAACGGCATCAAGGCTTGAAAAAATCCAAACCACAATCCACATGATAACGCAGTCCTCAATGAAAATTTCCTCGCAGCCAACCCTTTGCATATAGAAACAGAAAAAGCATCCATGGAAAGAGCTATGCTTATACAAATCAACGACAGTAAATCCATGTCTTATAGTTTCGTGCTGCAAAAGTAACCATTATTCTTTTACACATTGCAACCTGATTGCAATATTGTTCAAATATAGAAAAATAATGAGTTTTATCTTTGCATAAAATGAAAAATATCATACCTTTGCACAAAATCGACGTGATGAGAAGTTTTGTTTCAAAAATTTGTCTTTTATTGGCATGCACAGTTTTGTTGGCTCATGCCATAATACCTCATCACTGCCATAACTACAAAGAGATTTGTCTTTTGATATCATCTGAAAATCAATGTTGTCATCATTATAAACACAACTGTAACGACATACCTTGCAACTGTGCCGACAATCACTCCTCTCATTCAGGATTATGTGTTGTAGATGACTTCTTCTTCCCAAAAGACAATGTCGAACTTGATTTCCATTTAGACTTGGATATTCCCGATTTCTGTTGTTGCATCCCGACTTCTATCAATGATATTGTTTCATGTGACAACGGAAATAAATTTCAATATCGACAATGGTGTTTCTTCTATGATGAAACTGTTGTCGTGGATATGTTCGGGATGCGAGCCCCTCCTGTCTGCTGACTTATTGCACCATTCTAATTTATTATATGCACAATCCTTGGATTAATAATCCTTGTGTTATTTGTGCATTCTCAATTCCAATAATAAGTATTTAATAATCAAAGAAAAAATATGATTAAAAAATTTTTTGTAATTACAGCTATAGTCATCAGTTTGATTTCCTGCGGAAGTCATTCCCATGATAACCATGATGAACACAATCACAGTCATGCCAATACCGAAGACCACAACCACCAGCATGATACAAATCATGAACATCAACACGATGCCGATTGTGAACACGAACATCTATCTTATGATGATAACCACAGCCATGATGTTATAAATAATGAAGAACTTGAAAGCAACATGGTCATTTTCACAAGTGAACAGAAAAGCAAAATAAATTTTGAAGTGACAAAAGCTGTCATTGAGCCTGTATATCAGATAATAAGAACTTCAGCCCAAATATTGCCGACACAAGACAACGAGATAAGAATAACGGCTGCCACCAATGGTGTGGTAGAATTAAGCGATATGAGTTTGGTCGAAGGTAGCGATATAAAAAAAGGACAGATGATTTTTTCTATTGACAACAACAACATGGCTGAAGGCAGCTTAGAAGTACGTAAACAGGAAATCATGGCTGAATATGAACGTGCCAAAGCCGATTATGAAAGAAAGAAAGAATTGGCAGACGAACGTATAGTATCGCAAAAAGACCTTCAGGAAGCATTGGCATCTTATATCAAGGCTGAGAAAGAATACCGTAATATGTCGGAAAACTTCCCTGATGGCAAACAAGTAACCAAATCGCCATTGACAGGTTATGTTAAAAACATTGCCATAAAAAACGGCGATTATGTCGAAGCAGGACAACTTATCATGACAGTGGCGGACAACAGTAAAGTGTATATAAAAGCCGACCTGCAACCAAAATATTATTCTGTGTTGAAAGACATCGTATCAGCCAACATCAAAAATATCAACGATGACAAGGTTTATAGTCTTGAAGACCTTTCCGGAAGGCTACTTTCATACGGAAAATCCACAGGTACAGGCAATCCTCTTATCCCGGTTACTTTTGAAATAGAAAATAACGGCACTTTTATTCCAGGTGCCTTTGTTGATCTTTATATAAAAACAGTAGGAGATGAAGAAGGTGTGATGGTGCCTAACAGCGCAATAGTGGAAGAGATGGGCAGTCACTTCGTCTTCGTACAGACAGGACACGACCTTTATGAAAAAAGACCTGTTGTAAGGGGTGTCACTGATGCAGAAAAGACACAGATTATCAGAGGAGTGGATAACGGAGAGACAATAGTTACCAAGGGAGCAATCTTTATCAAGTTAGCACAAGGGTCCGGTAAACTCGACCCACATGCAGGTCATGTTCATTAAAAGGAGGGATCATGTTAAACAAGATAATAAAATTTTCGCTTGAGAACAAGTTACTCGTCCTTGTTGGAGCCTTGTTATTGGTTGTGGGAGGATATATCTCGTCTCGACAGATGGACATAGATGTCTTTCCCGACGTCACCGCACCAACCGTCGTCGTCATGACTGACGCCCACCGCATGGCAGCAGAAGAAGTAGAAAGATTAGTGACATTTCCCATAGAAACAGCCATGAACGGAGCCACCGATGTCCGCAGAGTGCGTTCCTCTTCCATGATGGGTTATTCTTTCGTATGGATAGAATTCGATTGGGGCATGGACGTATTCAAGGCTCGTCAGATTGTAAGTGAGAAGATGGTCAACTTAGCAGAGACTTTGCCTGAAGGCGTCACTCCGGTGTTGGCGCCGCAATCTTCAGTGATGGGTGAAATATTATTTGTCGGATTACAGGCAGACAGCACCTCGATGATGGAATTGCGCACCTTGGCGGAATGGGTGGTGAAGCCTTCTATTCTTGCTACAGGAGGTGTGTCGCAGGTGACTATCATAGGAGGAGATCTGAAACAATATCAGATACTCGTTGACCCTGTAAAAATGAATGTTTACGGCGTAACGATGGCTGACATAGAAGCTGTAGGCAAGTCGTTGAGCATAAATTCTGTCGGTGGAGTGGTACGCGACTTCGGCAATGAATATGCATTGCGTGGCATGGCAAGAACCAACGATCTTGATGAACTGGGTTCAACATATATCAAAACAACAGACGGAATGCCTGTCGTATTGTCCGACGTCGCCGAAGTGGTGGTCGGCAGCGCAATAAAAATGGGATACGCTTCGCATAATGCTGAAGATGCCGTCATATTGTCAATATCAAAACAACCTAATATCAACACTTTGGAGGTGACAAGAAACATAGAACACAATCTTGCCGAGATACAGAAGTCCCTCCCACCCGATGTCAAAATGGACACCCGCATATTTCGTCAGGCTGATTTCATAGAAGCTTCGGTAAGCAACGTGGCTCGTGCCCTGATAGAAGGTGCCATATTCGTGATAATAATATTGTTTCTGTTCCTCGGCAGTTTCCGTACAACTGTCATCTCAGTCATAGCAATACCTCTGTCTCTGCTCGGTACATTGATAGTGCTTCATATCTTGGGAATGAATATCAACACCATGACATTGGGAGGTATGTGCATAGCTATTGGTTCTTTGGTCGATGATGCTATCATAGACGTGGAAAATGTTTATAAACGACTGAGACAGAATTATTTAAAACCAAGAGATGAACGAGACAGTGTCTTCAATGTAGTGTTTCACGGCTCAAGCGAGATAAGAACATCCATCATCAACGCTACTTTGATAACTATTGTGGCGTTCACACCTATGTTCTTCCTCGTTGGTATGGAAGGCAGAATGCTTAAACCATTGGGAATAAGTTACATCATAGCTTTGCTTATGTCATTGGTAGTGGCAATGACAATAACACCTCTTATGTGCAAGATGATGTTGTCCAATGACAAATATTTAGAGCGTCAGAAAAAGGAAAGTTGGGTAACACGCAATTTGCTGAAAGCTTACAATAAATCTTTGGAATGGGCATTAAACCACAAAAAAGGGATACTTTTCACCACTTTTACGGCATTTGTCATAACCTTATGTCTTTTTTTCACCATGGGACAGAGTTTCTTGCCTGATTTCAACGAAGGCTCGTTGACGATAGCGGCAGTCAGTAAACCCGGCATCTCGGTACATGAAAGTCATGAACTTGGTAAAATCATTGAACGTGAGTTACTCGCGATACCGGAGGTCAACAGTACAGCACGCCGAACAGGACGAGGAGAGTTAGATGAACATTCCCAATCGACAAACGGTGCTGAGATAGATGTCAACTATACTCTTGGAGAGCGTTCACAAGAGGAATTTCTTGCAGAAGTAAGAGAACGTCTTGCCTCTGTACCGGGCATCGCCTCTACTGTAGGGCAACCTCTCGGCCACCGCATAGACCACATGCTGACAGGTACCAGAGCTGCCATAGCCATCAAAATCTTCGGCACAGACCTCAGCCGGCTTTTCATCACTGCCAACGAGGTGAAAAATGAAATATCAGACATAGAAGGTCTTGTAGATGTCAGCGTGGAACAACAGACGGAAACACCTGAATTACAAATAAGAGCCAATCGCAACATGCTGGCACGCTATGGCATCAGCATGGAAGAGTTCAACAGTTTCATCGAATTGGCGTTTGCAGGAGAAAAACTGTCCGAGATATATGAAGGACAACGTAGTTTCGACCTTGTATTACGTCTCGCACCTCAATATACCGAAAGCATAGAAGCCGTAAAATCAGCTTTGATAAGTACAGGTGACGGCGGTGTGGTACCACTTGAAGAAATTGCAGAAATAGTTTCAGTAGGCGGACCTAATGCCATCAGTAGAGAGAACGTACAACGCAAGATAGTGGTATCTGCCAACGTGTCTGGCCGTGATGTCATGAGTGTTGTGAATGATATAAAAGAAAGGGTAAATGACAACATCAAACTCGAAGAGGGATACCGTATCGAATACGGAGGACAGTTCCAAAGTGCCAAAGACGCTTCTCGTGTATTGGCAGGAATGTCCATAATAGCACTGTTCATTGTATTCATGCTTCTTTACGGTGAGTTCAAAGATGTGACACTGTCGGCAATAACATTGCTGAATCTGCCTCTTGCTCTTATAGGCGGAGTCCTCGCCATTTATTTCTCGTCAAAAGTGATAAGCATACCTTCTATAATAGGTTTCATCACCCTGTTCGGCATTGCCACACGTAACGGAATATTGCTTATATCTCGTTATCAGACCATAGAACATCACGGTGGCACATTAAGGTCTTCCATAATAGAGGGCTCCAAAGACCGTCTGCCCCCGATATTAATGACAGCTTTAACATCGGCATTGGCACTTATTCCATTGGTGTTGAATGGTGACAAATCTGGCAATGAGATACAAAGCCCAATGGCTGTCGTCGTACTCGGCGGCTTGTTGACTTCGACATTACTTAACATCTATGTCATACCGGTAGTATATGAAATGGTACATAAAAAGAATATGAAAAACTGAAAAACCATGAAGAAATATAGTTTTGTTTTAGTATTATTATTGGCTGTCAATATCTT
Source organism: Candidatus Limimorpha avicola (assembly GCF_056978975.1). NCBI lineage: Bacteria > Pseudomonadati > Bacteroidota > Bacteroidia > Bacteroidales > Candidatus Limimorpha > Candidatus Limimorpha avicola. Next base: position 22,635 of record NZ_DBMCYK010000006.1, on the reverse strand, counting down.
GTATGCACAAAATGCATATCAATCGGTATTAGACCAAATAGAAACAAACAGCACAGTGCTGTCATCCGTGACAAAACAGTATGATGCAATGAAAGCTGCCAATAATGCAAGGTCTTTCGTCGAAAATCCGGAGTTGGAAGGTGCATATAAATGGGGTGTAGGAGAAGCAGGCAATGGTATGGAATTGAATCTCGTGCAAGAAATAGAGTTTCCTACAGTTTATAGTAATAAAAAGAAAATCAGAAAGATAAATAATACTATCATAGATGCTGAACTCGAAATGCAACATTATGAAATCATGTATCAGGTGCAACAGTTATGTCTCGATCTTATCTATAACAAAAAGATGCTCGACTTCTATCAACAATGTCTTGATAACGCTGAAAACATTGCTGACGGCTTCAATAAAAGTCTTGAAGCGGGCGAAGTTAACGTATTGGATTATAACAAAGCTCAAATCAATCTGATGAATTGCAAGACGGCATTGTCTCAAACACGTATAGAGAGAAAATATATTCTCGGAGAATTGAAAACACTTAATGGTGGCAAAGACATTAGTTTCACCTATGAAGATTATGACAATGTAGTATTACCCTCTGATTTCGGACAATGGTACAGTACGGTGCAAGCCAATAATCCGTCTTTTGTTTATCTTCGATTAAACAATGAAGCTGATAAACAGAACGTTAAATTATGTCGTTCTGAATGGATACCAAAATTCAAAGTCGGCTATGCCTACGAAAATGAAGACGGCAACAGCTTCAATGGCGTAGTGGTTGGTTTATCTTTGCCTTTCTGGCATAACAAAAAGACTGTACAACAGGCAAAAACACAGGCAGAAGCATCGGAAAGCATGATAATAAACAATAACAACAGCATGTATAACAGTCTGTTTACGTTATATCAACAAGCTGTCATGCTGCAGGAAAATCTGCAAAACATATCCTACATAGTGAAACAGTATGATAGTCAAGAACTGTTGAAAAAATCTTTTGATGCAGGTGAGATGAGTTTGGTAGAATACCTCCTTGAGGTGGAATATTATCAAAACGCAATGAAAGAATATTTTGCAACAGAATATGATTATCAAAAGACTATGATAAATTTAAAATCGCATCTGTTCAACTTTTAATCAATAAATGATTGATTTATCACAGCGTGTCAGATTCAAAATATCGGCACGCTGTTTTTTTGATATTCATTATCACAAATGATTGAATTAAATAATTATTACATATTGATCGATTAACATCATAAAACCAGTGATTTTCCGGATATATCAAAAACAATATCAGACACCGGCAATCTAAAACATGCCTGCTTTTATGCAAAGATTTCATATCCATAAAAGATGAAAGAGATTAGAAACATACAGACTTTTTGAAGTTTCAAAAAATATATATACCTATTACACAAATATTTACAAAATTATATGTACAGACTTTTTTGAGAATATTAATGTTTAAAATATACTATTTTGCTGTAAAGATACATTTCGATTATTTCAATATAAACAAAATGAAAGAGATTGAGGATGTACTGACTTTTTGAGGCATCTA
>NZ_DBMCYK010000006.1:0-20976 GCF_056978975.1 Candidatus Limimorpha avicola | reverse complement strand
ATCTAAAAAGATATATAATTAGTATCCAAATATTTATAAAATTTCATGTACAGACTTTTTTGAGAATATTGATGTTTAAAATATACTATTTTTGCTGTAAAGATACATTTCGATTATTTCAATATAAACAAAATGAAAGAGATTGAGAATGTACTGACTTTTTGAGGCATCTAAAAAGATATATAATTAGTATCCAAATATTTATAAAATTTCATGTACAGACTTTTTTGAGAATATTGATGTTTAAAATATACTATTTTGCTGTAAAGATACATTTCGATTATTTCAATATAAACAAAATGAAAGAGATTGAGGATGTACTGACTTTTTGAGGCATCTAAAAAGATATATAATTAGTATCCAAATATTTATAAAATTTCATGTACAGACTTTTTTGAGAATATTGATGTTTAACTCATGCTAATTTTAGTGCAAAAATTTTTATCAATTATTTCAATATAAAAAAGATAATGAGATTGAAAATACACAGACTTTTTTAAGCTTTAAAAAATTAAATGACTATTATATAAATATTTACATAATTTATTGTACAGACTTTTTTTATGTAATATGCAATTATTTTAGCGGTAAAAATATTTTGCTAAAAATATTAATGACTGATTTTTTCGGTTTGTTATATTCATTGCGGCAATCTATATACGACTTATGCAATAAATCATGAATGGAATTTCGTAAAACAATCAATTTATTCTACTTAATAATAAAATAAACCATAAGAAAAACATGATATTTTTATGAATTTGCAACAAGGATAAGCGTATTATTCAATTTTCATTTTATGGATACCTGCAATTGTTCTAAGCAATCTTATTATTCATTTAGAACCATAAAATACAATCCATGTATCCTTTTTGTATCCTAAATTTCGACTTTTGTATCCATTTTGTATCCATATTATGAAATTTATCGTTTACTATCATTTGGTAAAACGATGGATATTAAAGAAGAAAAATCTATAATAGCGACATATTATTGTAAGAAAAACAGTGTATTACTGTCACTGTTTTATTTTATGAATCAAATGGTGACATAAAACTCATAATACCTTGAAATAGAATTTCATATCCAATAACAATCCCCTCCAACATCAACACTGTACGAAAATAAACATGAAACACACAGTAAATGATGTCAAAAAGTCATGAAAAAAGTTTTAAGAAAGACTTATTTTTTCCTTCTTTTTGAAGCATTATCAGGGTCTTTGACAATATTCACACAATCATCGTAGCTTAGGGCATACGGATCGTACGATTTCGGAATTTTATAATTCTGTTTGTTATAAGAAATATAAACTCCATAGCGACCTTTCAGCACTTTCATATTCTCGTCTTGCGGGAAAGAAGCAACTACGTTGTCGGCATCAGCTTTTTGCTTAGCATTTATTATCTCGATTGCTCGTTCGCAAGTCACCGTATCAGGATTATCCAATTTAGTAAGACTGAAGAAAGCGTTGTTATATCTCAGATATGGTCCGAAGCGACCGACTGCGACCTGTATCTCGGAACCGTTATACTCGCCGAGATAACGAGGATATTGGAACAATTTCAACACTTCCTCCAAAGTGATGGTTTCTATGCTTTGGCCTTTGCGCAAGCCTGCAAATTTAGGTCTCTCTTCAGACTCCGTATCTCCTATTTGAGCCACAGGGCCGAATCTTCCTATCTTGACAAATACATTCTTGCCGCTTGCAGGATCAACGCCAAGCAATTTTTCTCCGCTAAACTTTCCCATGTTGTCAGATGTATCCATGACCTTACGGTGAAATCCCTTATAAAAGTCATTTATCATGGAATTCCATACACATTTACCTTCGGCAATCTTATCGAACTCCTTCTCGGCATTGGCAGTGAAATTATAATCAATAATCGTCTCAAAATATTGCAGCAAAAAACGGTTGACCAATATGCCAATATCAGTGGGTACGAGTTTTGCTTTCTCTCCTCCAATATTCTCCTTACCTGTCTTTTCAGTTATCCTTTGTTTTTTCAAAGTCAGTACCTTAAAGTCTCGCATCTCGCCCTGAATATCTTTTTTCTCCACATATTCTCTTTTCTGTATTGTAGATATAGTAGGAGCATAAGTAGAAGGACGACCTATGCCAAGTTCTTCCATTTTTTTTACTAAACTTGCCTCGGTATAACGGAACGGATGACGTGTAAAACGTTGTTGTGCTTCCATCTTGTCCAATTCAAGCATCTGTCCTACAGACAGAGGAGGCAAGATGCCGCTGCCATTTTCATTATTCTCATCATCGACACTCTCGATATACACTTTTAAAAAACCATCGAAAAGCACGACCTCGCCAGAAGCTATGAAATCTTTATCCGAAGTAGAGACCTCTATATTCACTGTGGTTTTTTCAATCTGAGCATCAGCCATTTGCGAAGCAATAGTACGTTTCCATATCAAATCGTACAACTTACGTTCATCGGCAGTACCTTTAATGCTCTGCTGGTCGAGATATGTAGGACGGATAGCCTCGTGAGCCTCCTGTGCGCCTTTACTTTTGGTTGTAAACTGCCGTGTTTTTACATATTGAGGTCCATAGAGAGTTTCTATTTCTTTTTTAGCTTGATTAAGAGCTAATTGTGAGAGATTGACAGAATCGGTACGCATATAAGTTATCTTTCCCGACTCATACAACTGTTGAGCTATTCTCATGGTATTGCTGACAGAGAATCCGAGTTTTCTGCCTGCTTCCTGTTGTAATGTTGATGTTGTAAAAGGAGGTGCCGGACATTTGGACACCGGTTTTTTCTCCACACTTTTAATAGAATAGGCAGCATTCTTGCATTCTTCAAGGAACTTGCGAGCCTCTTCTTCTGTATCGAATCTGTTGTTAAGTTCAGCAAACAAAGTATATTCATGTTCGTCCTTGATAAACGAGAACATGGCAGTAACGCGAAAAGCGCTTGTCTGCACGAAATTTTTTATCTCTTCCTCGCGTTCAACGATAAGACGCACAGCTACAGACTGTACCCTGCCGGCTGAGAGTGACGGTTTGACTTTCTTCCACAACAAGGGCGACAACTCATATCCCACCAAACGGTCCAATACTCGTCTCGCCTGTTGAGCTGACACAAGTCCCATGTCGATTTTACGCGGATTGTTGATGGCATTCAAAATAGCCGGCTTTGTGATCTCATGAAACACTATCCTCCTGTATCGCTCATCGTCAAGTCCCAAAGTCTCATAAAGATGCCACGAAATAGACTCTCCTTCACGGTCTTCATCAGATGCCAACCAAACCATTTCGGCACCCTCAGATATCTTCTTCAACTCAGCTACCAATGCTTTTTTATCCGCAGGTATCTCATACTGAGGAATAAAACCCTTTTCTATATCTATACTTAAATTCGACTTGCTTAAATCCCTTACATGACCATAACTCGACTTCACTGTGAATTCCTTTCCTAAAAAGCCTTCTATGGTCTTTGCCTTCGCTGGTGACTCAACTATGACTAGATTCTTTACCATATCTGTTTTCACTTTTTATCCGGCATTTGCTTTTTACCGAAACATTTTTTCGCCGGCAAAGTTAGTACAATAAAACTCTTTAAAACTACTTTTCTTGAAAATATTTTTTCACATTCATGATAACCAATGAATTATAAAAACATTTTTTTCTCTTTCATTAATAATTGTCTTATTACACCTAACACATCTTTACCTTTTTCTATTATCCTATTTTTTGCTTAAATTATTGATAATAAATATTTTATGTAACAACAACCATAATAATGCCATATTTTTCTCCGATATATCCTTTACACAACAACTTATACATCAACAAACATTTCACAAAGAAAAATCTTTATCTTTGCGACACAAGTCAAGATGATGGAAAAACAATGGTTATATAAAGGTATTCCGGCAGCCTTAAATGCCGGCGAGGCAATACTAAAAGTTTATGAGACGGCTTTTTCCGTTTATGTCAAAGATGATAACAGCCCGGTAACCAAAGCCGATTTCGTTGCCAGTAATATCATCAAAGACATGCTGAAAACTACCGGACTGCCTTTTATCAGTGAAGAAGATATACCTTATAATTATGAAGAAAGAAAGGTTTTTCCCTGCTATTGGCTCGTTGACCCTTTGGACGGCACTAAAGAATTTGTCAATCATAACGGAGAGTTTACCGTTAATATAGCTCTAATACGACACGACAAACCTGTCATGGGAATTATTTATGCTCCGGTATCAGATATTTTATGGTTTAATTATTCAGAAAACGAAGTTGCCAAAATTGTCAACGCCTCGTCATTAAAAGACAAAGACCTCATGAATCTGAATTTTTCAGACTTTAAACTGCACGACGACTACAGTCAGCATCCTTTCACCGTGTTGGTAAGTCGTTCCCACCGTACTGATGATGTTGATAACTATATAAATCATCACATAAGACCTTATCATGACGATTTAATTATTGACAGTTGCGGCAGCAGTCTTAAATTTGCCCGTCTTGCGGAGCATTCTGCAGACTGTTATGTATGTTATTCTAAGACAAAAGAGTGGGATACTGCTGCCGCTGAGGCTATACTGTCGGCATCAGGAGGTAAAGTATTGGATATCAACACAAAGAAAGCTCTCTTGTATAACAAGATGTCTTGGCATAATCCTCCATTTATCGCCACAGCCAAAAATGTGGAAATCTAAGTCATTGAAAATTTGCACAATTCATGAATTTTACATATTTTTACATCGTTCATAAAACGAACACTCATTACAATGTCATTATAAACTTATAACAATATAATTATATGATTAAGAAATGTTTAACCATATTATGCATCAGTATGACATTATTAATGTCATGTACTGTTCCGCAACATGACAATGAAAACAAGAACATAGACGCAGCTTCTTATGTAGATCCTTTCATTGGAACAGGAGGGCATGGACACACCTTCCCCGGTGCCACGGCACCTTTTGGCATGATACAACTCAGTCCTGACACGAGGATGGATTCATGGGACGGTTGTTCCGGCTATCACATCAGCGACAGTATCATATTGGGATTCAGTCACACACATCTCAGCGGCACCGGTGTCAACGACTATGGCGATTTTCGTTTTATGCCGACTACCGGCAAACGCTATCTTAAATCCGGATATAATGAAAACAAAGGATATAAGTCCTCTTTTCGTCATGAAACAGAAACGGCACGTCCAGGTTATTACAGCGTGACACTTGACGATTATGACATAAAAGTGGAGCTCACCTCAGGCGAACGTGTCGCCATGCACCGTTATCATTTTCCTGAAACAGATAACGCACATGTCATACTCGACATGAAAGAATCGACATTGTCGTCGGAACAGATTCTCGACGCATATATCAATATACTTAACGACTATACCGTTACAGGCTTCCGCCGCACCAAACAATGGGCACAAGATCAGTACCTCTATTTCTATGCCGAATTTTCCAAACCTTTCACCGGTTATGGAATTTGCAATAACGGTATGAAGAAAAACGGCTACCGCCATGTTGAAGGAGATGACATACAGGCGTGGTTTGACTTCGATACCAATGACGGAGAGCCTGTAATCATCAGGATAGCCACATCTGCTGTCGATATCGACGGTGCCAAAAACAATCTGAAAACCGAACTCGACACTATCGGTTTTGATTTCGACGCCCTTGCATCTGTTACTTACAACAAATGGAATGAAGAACTAAATAAGATAGTCGTTGAAAGTGACAATGAAAAAGACATGACAATATTGTACAGTTCACTGTACCATTGTTTCATTGCACCCAATCTTTATTCCGATGCCGACGGCCGTTACAGGGGCAACGACTTCGAGATACATCAGTCCGACAGACCCATATATACCGTTTTCTCTTTGTGGGACACTTTCCGTGCCCAACATCCTCTTTTGAACATAATACAGCAAAAACGTAACATCGATTTTATCAATACTTTCATAGACAACTATGAGAAAGGCGGCATCCTGCCTGTCTGGGGACTTGCTGCCAATGAGACATTCTGTATGATAGGTTATCATGCCATACCTGTAATTGCTGACGCATATATCAACGGAGTGACAGGCTTTGACACAGAGAAGGCATTAGAAGCCATGATACACAGCGCAGAACTCGACCACTTCGGCTTGAACTGCTATAAGCAATATGGTTATATACCTGCAGACTGTGAAGGAGAATCGGTGTCCAAAACTCTCGAATATGCCTACGACGATTGGTGTATTGCCGTAATGGCAGAGAAAATGGGCAAGAACGACATTGCAGACGAATATTACAAAAGAGCTCAGTATTATAAAAACCTATACGATAACGAGACACAATTTTTCAGAGGACGTATCAACGGTGGTTTTGTGACACCTTTCGACCCTACTCAGGTGAATTTCATGCTTACCGAAGCCAACACATGGCAATATAACTTTTTTGTGCCTCAGGACATCAATGGTCATATTGCATTGATGGGCGGTGATGCCGCATACGAAAAGAAATTGACAGAACTGTTCAGCACATCATCTGAAATGACAGGTCGTCAACAAGCTGATATCACCGGACTTATTGGACAATATGCTCACGGCAACGAGCCAAGTCATCACATGGCTTATCTGTTCAATTTCCTCGGAAAACCCACCATGACACAGAAGCTCATACACAAAATAATGGATGAACTGTACAGCGACAAGCCTGATGGATTGTGCGGCAATGAAGACTGCGGCCAAATGTCAGCCTGGTATGTCATGAGTGCCATGGGATTCTATCCGGTAACACCCGCAAGCGGATATTATGTCATAGGTGTGCCGCATTTTAAGAAAATGACTGTAAACCTCGAAAACGGCAACAGTCTCGTCATCACAGCCGACAATCTGTCACGCGAGAACAGATTCATAGAATCCGTACGCCTTAATGGAAAGAAACTGAAACGTAGTTATATTTATTTTGATGAAATCATGAATGGCGGTACTTTGGAGTTCATCATGACAAATCAGCGTGACACACAATGGGCAACAAGAAAACAAGATTGTCCTACTATTAATATAAAAGGTGACGACATAATAACATCCCCTGTTATCAGCGTACCTGCCTATGTGTTTTACGATACACTTGTTGTCGCCATTTCACATCATGACTCTACCGTAGCCGTACGTTATACTATCGACGGCAACGAGCCTACAACAGAAAGTGAACTTTATACAACACCTTTTATTATTGACAAGACTACTGACGTGAAAGCCGTAGCCGTTAAAAATGGAATAACCAGTAAAGTGTCGTTGGGTTCTTTCAAAAAAATACCTGCCGGAAGAACCATTTTCATAGAAAATCCATATAATAATCAATATGAGGCGGGAGGTGACATTGCGCTGATAGACCTGCAACGCGGAAGCAACAATTTCCGAACAGGCACATGGCAGGGCTATTACGGTGTTGACGTCATTGTCACGGTAGATCTTGGCGAAGAACAGGAATTACATAGACTTGCCGGCAGTTTTCTGCAAGACCAAAACTCATGGATTTTTATGCCTTCAAAAGTTGAGTATTTCATCTCCGACAACGGAAAACATTTCAAATCCGTAGGCTCAGTGAAAAATAACGTTCCTACAGAAACAGATGGCGGCATTACCAAAGAATTTGAACTGAGAAAAGATATGAAAGCACGCTATGTCAAGATGATAGCAAAAAATATAAAAACATGCCCCGACTGGCATCCCGGCGCAGGCGAGAAGGCTTGGATATTTTGCGACGAATTCATTATAGAATAACATCACTATCAATTAATAAAGAGTTGTGCCTGATATTTTCAAAAGGCACAACTTTCTTAATAACATAACATTATTCAAGAAATATTAAACCAGATTCAGACCTTAGACACTATATCCAAATTTAGGATCACTGTTACCCCGCAAAACTAAAAAACAAAATTCTCCTCAAAAACTAAGTAAACAAGTGCGGAAGTCATTTTTTAAGTTTGTCCACTTCTGTCAAAAAGACAGCCGAATAATCGAAATCTTAACACGTAATTCAGACATGATTATATTTCTAACTATGGCTGTCAGGATAAAGTTATATGGAATACTAATATTTGTGATGAATAATTATGACACAAACTATTTTATCAACATATTTGTAAAACACCATAACATAACTTCTCAATGTTTAAATAATCGCCAATGTCTTAAAGTGAAAGACAAATTTTCTGCAAAAAATGCCCACATCTTCATTAAAAAAACATTCTGCCATTAATATAAACACACAAAATATTTAAAAAATCTGTACATGAAAATCTTTATTTAACAGAATAACAGATATTTACAATGTTTATGGCATAAAAAAATCTGTACATTCTCAATATATGTCATCACATTCATATTGAAATAATCATTCCGAAAAATCTTAGTGTAACATTCTTGTTTTAAAAATATTTTTCACCAAAAATGTCTGTACAAAAAAATTTATAACCATCATAATAATAGATATTTATATTTTTAATAGCATAAAAAATCTGTATATTTCTAATCTGAATTGCAATATTTGTATTGAGATAATCAATCATATATCTTGTAGCATGACATCTACATTTTAAAAATATATATAATCAAAATTGTCTGTATATGAAAATTCATAAACATCTGAATATTATATATATATTTTTTTAATGGCATAAAAATATCTGTACATTTCCAACATGAATTGTAATATTTACATTGATATATTCAAACATATATCTTGTAGTATAACATCCATATTTTAAATATACATATCATTAAAAATGTCTGTATATGAAAATTCATAAATATCGTAATATTAGATATTTATGTTTTAATAACATAAAAAAAATCTGTACATCTCCATACTTAAACATCATATTTATATTGAGATAATAAATCATATATCTTGTAGTATAACATCCATATTTTAAAACCGTAAATCATCAAAAAAGTCTGTACATTGAAACTTCTATCTATCAGAATAATAAATGTTTATATTTCTACAACATAAAAAAATCTGTACATTTCCTTACCTAAACATCATATTTGTATTGAAACAATAAATCTTAGGACCCAAAGTGTAAAATTATATTTTAAAACCATAAATCATCGAAAAAATCTGTACATTAAAATTTCTATCTATCAGAATAATAAACGTTTATATTTCTAACAACATAAAAAAATCTGTACATTTCCTTACCTAAACATCATATTTGTATTGAAATAATAAATCATAAAAATTACAGTAGGATATATATATTTCAAACTATCGGCATCTGACGACACCTTATAAATTATTGATTTTCAAGATATACAATGATATATAAAATCGTAGTTTGATTTATATTACTAAAACTTTGATTTTCAAGATATTACAAGGTGTTTTAGAGTCTTGAAAGAAACCAATGACTAAAAATATTAGAGCTAAAACATTATAAACCAATATAGTAATTTAACAAAAACTTATCATGCAAAAAATATAATAAAAATTTGCGTCGTTTTAAATTATTCATTTATTTTGTGATGTAATATATTGTTGTAAGAATAGTTTGTTTTTATTATTCATAAAATGTTAAACCAACTTATTTTAAAAATGATGAAAGAAATTATAAAAAACAATCAAATGAAGTTTCCGCAATAGAATTACAGGAATTACTTTTGTGGACGTTATGACGTAATTAAGCGCTGAAAATAATGATGCTGCTACTTCCGTAAAAATAGTTATGTAATTTATATTACTGATAACTATTAATATCAATGGGTTAAATGAAAAGTATTAAAAAACTAAAAAATTATTTGTAAAATTATTGAATGTCTAACTTAAAACTATAAAAAAATGAAAAGAACATTTTATATTCAGTAGTATTGGCAATATTAGTATTGGCGATAACATCATTGGCTGGTTGCAAAAAAGAAAATGATTTGGTGAAAAGTCAAGCCAAAAAGACTCTTGAACCTAAAGAAATTGGTTACTATCACAACAAATATATAACCATGCTTCTAAATAGCAAAGATTATCCAAATGAAAATATGACATTTGAAGAATGTATAGAATATTTTGGATCATTATTGATTGAAGACGGATATGATTCCTTAGAGGTAATTGCAGCCGTTGAAGACATCAAAGATCTTAATGAAAGCGGTATTTTTGGAGTCAACTTCAATGTTTTGACAAATCAGTCTTCTTTTACTTCTGAAACCACCATGTCATTGATAAACAATTATTTGACTACTCAATGCAATGCTTCAGAAAGATTCTGTCAGGTTATTTTGCAACTTATGGACTATCAGTCCTTCTCCTCTGATGAGGCGTTGCTTTCTTACGCCAATTCCCAATTGGATGAATCAAATTGGACAGGGCAGGATGTTACATTGGCAACTGTTTCAAAAAGCATATTAAACAATTCCTATGAACTATGGAAAGACAAATTTGAAGATGCTGATAACAATAATAAAGCGCCAAGACCGGGAGCATTTGCATACATATATTTTAATGATGCTCTCGGTGGATTATTGGGAATGCCAGCCGGAATATTCGGATGTCTAGTATTAGGAGGATTATTGTCATGGGCTACATATATGGAAGTAATAGGTCATCCAATAATTAAATAAAAATAAACTCATAACAATTGTTTTATGATAATAAACAGATTCAATATTGTTCCTTTATACAATTACAGATTTAAATATGTCGGTATCTTTATATCTGTTGCCGCTTTATTATTGTTTGTTTTGTATTTCTTAAATTTTATAGATTTTCCCATAACAAAAGATATTGCTTACTGGAGTCTTTGTGTGGGATTATTTTGTGTAATATGCAGTAAAGAAAAATACGAAACTACCAAAATTATAGAAATCAGAAATAGAGTTTCCAGATTAACGTTAATAATATTGATTGCTTCGCTTTTAGCATATAAGTTTGCCAGCATCATCATACAATATGATATGCAAATAAAAATGTCGTTTAATGTGGATCTGTTATTTATCGTATTAATATTCGAATTATTCTATCTGATTGTTTTCTATACACTTATTATCCTAAATGTTACCATAGAATCTTGGGATGATGTTGTAGTTGAAGAAAATTTCAAAAACAACAAAAACATTTATATCTATTTTTTTGGAGGATATGTATTAATGATAATTTTGTTATTGTTTATTATCTAAATCAAATTCATGTTGGGGCAATACAGATTTGTTCCAACATGATTTTATTGATTCCTCAGATATACAAAAAATCTTGTTTTTGTTAAATAATCCATAGCTGAATATATCATTCTATATTTTCACATGAGCAAATGAGATTATAAAAATCATCGAAAAAAATCAAAAAAACAATTTGATTTACCTACACATTGAATTATCATCCGACATTGCCATATCACCATATTGCGAGAAATAAAACAAGTCAGTATCATGTTTTACATTGTAATAGCTCCATCTTGAACAATCGCATTTCTTGTTTTTTTTCTTTTTCTGATAATTTGTAGGTCTGTAGGCTTGGGAACAAGAAGCGAGCAACAAGGCTGTCGTCACAATTATCAATATTTTCAATAATTTTGTCATAATCAAATATTTAAGGTCTTAACCAATTAAGGGGGTCAACAGTATTCTTATCTTGCCACAACTCAAAATGCAGTATTGTTTTATTGTCTGTTGCACCGGTATGAATAAGGCCGATCTCCTCGCCTGTTCTCACTCTGTCACCTTTCTTTACATAGACCTTATCCAAATTACCGTATAAAGTAAAATAGACCCCATGACGCACCAAAATGGCATTATTAGTTCCGGTATTCAATATCATGCTCACTTCGCCGTCGAAAACAGCCTTAGCCTTAGACTGTGCTGTAGTCGTTATATCAATTCCATTGTTATTTACTGTTACTTTGGGCTGAGTCGGATGACGACTCGGACCATACTTTCCTGATACAATGCCTTGATTTACAGGCCATGGCAGCTTGCCTTTATTATTAGAGAAATTATTCGACAATTGATAATCGACAGATTTCCTGTTATTTCGCATTGCATCGTTTTCTCTTTCTTCAGCTCTACGAAGTTCTTCAGCAATAATTTCCTCAATTTGAGCCTTCAATTTTTTAGCCTCAGCATTCTTGGCATTGATATCTTTCTGTATCAGAGTTTGTTTATTTTTCAATTTTTTCAACTGATTATTCAAACTCTTTTTATCCTTTTGAAGAGAAGCATTTTCTTTTTTCTCCAACTGAAGCAAAGATTCCTTGTCATCTTTATCTTTTTCATTTTTAGCCAACTGTGCGCTTATCTCTTTTTTAGTATTGTCAATCTCCTCTATCTTGTTTTCCACCAATTCCCTGAATTGCTGGATATACCTCATTCTTTTGATAATCTGGTTAAAACTCTCTGCTGAAAAGATAAACAATAAATTATTCAGATTATTTCTATTTCTATAATAAACGACAATAAGATCAGCATATTCTTCTCTATGTTCTTCTAACTTTTTTTGAAGATTGCCTATATCTTTCTTGTTTTTGTTTATCTCTTTATCAAGAACTTTAATCTGATTTTGATAAGTCTTTATCAGCTGTTCCCTTTGATTGATTTGAGTCTGTAACAAATTTGCCTGATGCACTGTTGCCTCTTGATTATCAGAGGTTTCTTTCAACAATTTCTCTGCCAATTCAATATCGCGCTGCAAAGATTCTATCTTATTTTCCAATTCATCTTTACTCTGTCCGAAAGCAGATGCAGATAATGTGAAAAAAGCAACGACAAAAACAATATGTTTAACAATTTTTACCATTTGTACAGACGTTCATATTTTTTAGGAACATTGAAATTAAATTCCACATCATTGTCAATTACAACATTGCTATATTCAATATTCATCTTCAACTGCACCGGACCATCCACATCAAGTTTTACTCTCAACGGCATCCGGTGTTCGTAAATATTCATAAAATCACTGTAACCGATATCAATCTTTATTTTATCTTCATTATATTCCTTTATCTCATAAGCCATGATTTTAAACAGTTCAGGGTGTATCTTCACACTTTTTATCATGATTTTGTCATCATCATTATTCTTAACACTTTTTTTATATTTTTTATTAGAAATCAGATAATAACAATCTTCTCCTGTAGATACTTTAAAATCGCCGCCTTTTTCCAATTGAGTATCATTACCCAACAACACATCCTGGATAAAACCGACAGATTCTATAAATGGAAAATCGTCTCTAAAAGAATCCAAAGCAGCCGTCAAATACTGATTTTTAGTCCTGTTAATCATAAAAACGCTGTCGGAAGTAATTTTCACTCTTATCACCTCTATTCCCAACATCACAGACAACGACATCCAAATAACGCTGTCATTTTTCATTCTCAACTGACCTCTCATATTGAAATCATTATTGTCGTAAGTCAGTTTTGCATTGAATTTAGCCTGTAATGTATTATATTTCAATTCATTATTTCTAACTTCCTTAATAAGTTGATTAGCAGTAAAGGTATTCCAATTGACTTTTGTCATATCCCGTTTTGAAGAACATGCGGAACATAAAAACACGACAACAAGCAGCAGACAAAAGCCAACGTTACCCTTTTTATTCATACAATTTCTCGTCTTTGATCTTCATATCAATAAACTCGGAAGTCTCACCAAGTTTTTTCGCTTTTTTCCAATTCTGAACAGCTTTTTTGACATCGCCAAGTTGATATAGGATATCGCCATAGTGCTCATAATTAGTACCGGAAGCATTTTTATCTATGGAAAAGACCTTTTCCATCCATGACTTGGCTTCTTTATAACGTCCCATTTTATAAAGAATCCATGCATAAGTATCTATATAAATGACATTTTTAGGTTCAGCCTTTATCGTCTTGCCCGACATTTGCAAAGCCTTTTCCAAATCACGTGATTCCAAAGACAGATAATAGGCATAATTATTCATGACGTACACATTCTCGGGGTCATTTCTCAACACATTCTCATAATAGCGGAATGCGTTTTCCTTATCTTCAAGAAGATAATATGTATCACCTATATAAGTGTCGAACATCACTGTCAGAGCCTTGTCAGCCGACAATTTCTTTCCTTTCTCCATAACTTTTACAGCCTCTTCGCGTCTGTCGAGATTCAGCAGTGCCACACCTTTGAAAAGATAAAATATCGGCTGTTCCGGATAATAAGTCAAAGCCTTGTCGGCATGCAATTCCAAGGCATCATAATCCGACAACTCCATATCGCAATAGCCCATCTGATACCATGTTATAAAACTCGTACTATCACGTTCCAGACCTGAAGCATAAAGATTCCTGGCATCAAGATACTGTCCTCTGTTATAATATACTGTACCCAAAATATAATACCCTATTTCCTTGTCAGGATGCATCTCAACAAATATATTGCCTGCCTCTTCAGCCTGCAGAATGACATCATTTTCATCAGATTCTTTATTCTCGAACCAGTACTCATAAATATTCGCCTTGGTATTGTAGTCGAGATTTTTATTTCGCAACGCAGCCAAAAACTCCTGATAAGCCTTGACAAGTTCTCCATGATTTTGATAATATTCGAGCAATGACACGTTAATATAAGGGTCTTCCGGATTCAACTCCTTGATTTTAAGATACAATTTCAAGGCATCTTTATCTTTTTTGTTGTTAAGATACTGCTCGGCGAGCATGGACATGAAACGTGTCTCATAAGGGTAAGCCTTGACAAGCTGCTCCAACTCAGTCAGAACCATTTTATTATCTTCCAAAAACTGATATATGCCGACTTTTTGCAGCGTTATAAACTCATTGACGCCAACCTGTTTTTCTATTAGATTAAGCTTATCAATGACAGCGTCATAGTCACCTACTTTCAACATCACGTCAACATAAGCTTCCAAATATTCGAGATTATTAGGGTCGCCGGCAAGAAGATTATCGTAAATATCTATAAACTTTTCATATTCGCCATTTTGCATATAAAAGTTAGCAAGACGAATGCTATACCATTTATTATCAGGACTTAGTGCGGAAGCCTTTTCTATCATGGCAAAAGCCTCACTATTACGACCCATCAAGGCATACAACTCGGAAAGTTCATACATGCTTGCATCGTCATCCGGATAATATTCCAAAGCTTTTTCGAAGCACTTAATGGCAGCAGTATAGTTTTGATTATATTTATTTTCAAGACCTTCAGAAAAACTCTCAGCATTTTTCACTATCTGTTTTTCTTCAAAAGACGTATCAGGGCTGCCCATTTGAGCGGTAGCAATGACATTAGACAGCATCAACAACGTCAGAAGCAACAGAACACGATATAAGTTATTCATCATCAATAATTATTTACTACCGGTATGGCCGAAGCCTCCGATGCCTCTTTCTGTTTCACCAAGGACATCTACGTTTAACATCTCCATTTGTTCGCATTTGGCAAACACCATCTGCGCTATTCTGTCACCGTTTTCTATTACGAAATCCGTGTCCGACAGATTTATCAATATTATCTTCACCTCACCTCTATAGTCAGCATCTATGGTGCCGGGGCTGTTCAATACGGTAATGCCATGTTTAATAGCGAGCCCGCTTCTCGGACGTACCTGCCCTTCATAACCTTCAGGTATCTCCATAAACAACCCTGTAGGAACCAACACCCTTTGCATTGACTTAATAACAATATGACCATCAGGAAGATATGCTCTCAAGTCCATACCTGCCGCATTGACAGTCTCATAAAATGGCATGGGATTATCAGACTTGTTTACAACTTTAACTATCATAGTTATTTTCTTTTGTGCAAATATAACAATTATTTTATCTTCATCGGATTTTTTCTTTCAGCAAAAAACACAACAGCAACAAACAACAACAACAAAACCGTATTAAGCGACAATTTCACGATGACATTCATTTCAACGAATAATGTACTCAAATAGTATAATCCCAAGGCAAAGAAGAAATAAAATGACATACGTCCGACCTGATACGGTATTCGGAACACCTTTTGTCCCCAGAAATACGACACGAGCATCATCACTGAATAACATGCAAGATGAGCGACGGCAGCACCCACATATCCTATGCGTGGCACAAGAACAAACAGACATATCAGGGTAACACAGGCTCCAATAACAGATATTACAGTGCCGCAGAATGTCTTGTCCGACAACTTGAACCATATCGACAGGTTGAAAACTATTCCATAGAACATATTTGCCATCAACACACAAGGTACTATCACAAGACCTTCATGATAGTCACTGCCGTCAGTCCCGACAAAATATTTGAATATGTCGATATACAACATCACACCAAGAAAGATAAACAGACAAAACACCACAAAATATGTCATCACCCTTGCATACAATTCCGGAGCTTTTTTGTCTTTTGCGTGTCCGAAGAAAAAAGGCTCGGAGGCATAACGAAACATCTGTATGAAAATACTCATCAACACAGCGAGTTTAAAATTAGCTCCATAAATGCCGACCTGGGAAACAGCATATTCTTCCGCTGTCATATTCATGGCAAGAAGCACATCTTCAGACGGTATCCGGACAAGATATTTTATCAAAATCTTGTCGGCAACCTCATTAACCATACCCACAAGATTTATCATCAATATGGGAATTGCATATTTTAAAACAGGAATCAACAAGTCCTTGTCCATTCCGAATCTTATCATTCGCAGTTGAGGCATGAGAAACAAAAGACTCAACAGACTTGACAACACATTGGATATCAACACCCAAATCAACAAGCCGGAATGACTGCCAAAGACAGACGAAGAAATGTTCAAGGCTGTTTCAGGAATAACACACAAAAAGAAAATGTTCAATCCTATATTAAGAGCAACATTGAGTATCTTGATGATACTGAAACGTTTTGCCTTATTTTCATAACGCAGCATGGCAAAAGGCACAGCCGCAATTACATCCATTGCCACAATGATACCTATCATCAGCACATACTGAGTATTGTACTGATAGTCTATCAGACGGGCGAACGATTTGTAAAAACATAAATATATCAATAAAAAGACACCCGTTGTAGTCAAGATACAGGACATTATATTGGAAAACACCTTGTTGGCATCATCTTTATTGGCAAAACGGAAAAAAGCCGTCTCCATTCCATAAGTAAGAAGAGCAAGCAAGAAAGCTATCCATGCATATAAATCCGTGATTTGACCGTAAACACTCGACTCAAAGACCCTGACGTAAAAAGGAACCAACAGATAATTCAACAAACGCGGCACTATGGTACCCATACCATAAACTGCTGTCTGGCCGGCAAGGGACTTTAACACATTGTTTCCCATCTTGTAACGTTTATTAATAAATCGCAAATATAACGTTTTTATTATTTTTAAAAACAATAATCAATAAAATCAGAAAAACAAAATCATCTTTCAAATACAATTTCAAGAAATTGATTAGAAAGATCATAATATATGTCAAAAAGTCGGCTTTTCTGTTATTCCAATGATTTTATATCGAACTCATATAATAAAATCATCAGTCAAAAGTCCGAAAGTCATTATTATTTACACAATAAACTTACTAAAGCCATTTTTACAGTATGTTCCGGCCTTTCTCATTGATTTTCAAAGGCCTGAACAGAAACAAAGTTGTTGTTTTCAACATATATCTCACCCTACTGAACAGCCGGGTGTCACAATATCACGAGGTGACAGAAGCACCAATTTCCCGTCTTTATCTTCTGCTGACAATATCATACCTTCGCTGACGACGCCTTTAAGTTTTCTCGGCTCGAAGTTGGCAATAAAACACACCTGTTTCCCAACCAGCTGTTGAGGGTCCGGGTAGAACTTGGCTATACCGGACACTATGGTACGTTTCGACATGCCGTCGTCAATCAGGAACTGCAACAGTTTATCAGCCTTAGGCACCTTGACACATTCCAATACGGTACCCACGCGAATATCAATTTTGGCAAAGTCGTCAAAACTCACCGTGGATTTTATGTCAGCAGGTTTCCATGCGTTAAGTTCATTTTGTTTTTTTGCATCTTCCAACTTCTTGATTTGAGCCTCGACGACAGCATCCTCAACTTTCTCAAAAAGAAGTTCAGGCATACGAACAATATGACCTGCAGGCAACAGTTCCGTAGCTGCGGCTTGGTCCCATCCTTCGACATCAAAACTCAGCATCTTTTGAAGTTTCTTAGCACTGAAAGGCAGGAAAGGTTCTGAGAGAATGGCAAGTTTGGCAACAATCTGCAACGACAGATACATAACAGTCTTAACGCGTTCAGGGTCTGTCTTGATTTGTTTCCACGGCTCATTGTCAGTAAGATACCGATTGCCGAGGCGGGCAAGATTCATCAGTTCCGACAATGCATCACGGAATTTATAGTTTTCTATAAGTTTAGCGATGATGTCGGGATAAGCATTCATCTCGGCGACAGCATTGTCGTCTTTTTCGTTAAACACGCCAGGTGCAGGAACCACACCGTCATAAAACTTATGAGTAAGCACCAAGGTACGGTTTACGAAGTTGCCGAAGATGGCGAGCAACTCGTTATTGTTACGGTCTTGATAATCTTTCCAAGTAAAATTATTATCTTTAGTCTCCGGAGCATTGGCAGTCAGCACATAACGCAGCACATCCTGTTTACCCGGCAGTT
Organism: Candidatus Limimorpha avicola; assembly: GCF_056978975.1. NCBI lineage: Bacteria > Pseudomonadati > Bacteroidota > Bacteroidia > Bacteroidales > Candidatus Limimorpha > Candidatus Limimorpha avicola. Next base: position 2,369 of record NZ_DBMCYK010000006.1, on the reverse strand, counting down.
CTTCGAGATATTCATGAAGCCAAACGGCCCAGTTACGTGAAGTAGAGATCTTGTCGTTTTCAAGATTCAGGAACTCGTTGGCAGGCACATTGTCAGGCAGCACAAAGCCATCGCCATAAGCCTTCAGCATGCAAGGGAAAATGATACAATGGAAGACTATGTTGTCTTTACCAATGAAATGCACGAGTTTGGTATCCTCATCTTTCCACCATTTCTCCCAGTCAGTGCCATTTTGCCTGCAATATTCGACAGTATTGGAGATATATCCAATAGGGGCGTCGAACCAGACATAAAGCACTTTCCCCTCGGCATTCTCGAGCGGGACAGGGACACCCCAGTCGAGGTCACGAGTCACAGCGCGGGGTTGCAAACCGCCGTCAATCCAACTTTTCACCTGCCCATATACGTTGGGTTTCCATTCTTTATGACCTTCGAGAATCCATTCTTTAAGCCAGTTTTCATATTGGTCCAACGGGAGATACCAATGTTTGGTCTTTTTCTTCACCAAAGAGGCGCCGCTAAGTGCTGAATGAGGATTTATAAGCTCATCAGGACTCAAAGAACTGCCACATTTCTCACACTGGTCGCCGTAAGCATGGTCATTGCCACACTTGGGACATGTGCCTATGATATAACGGTCCGAAAGGAATTTGTTACGTTCAGGGTCGAAAAACTGGTCGCTTTCCTTTTCTACAAACTTACCGTCATTATAAAGTTTCTTGAAGAAACTGCTTGCCGTCTCGGCATGTGTCTTTGAACTTGTCCTGGAATATACATCGAAACTGATGCCCAGTTCTTCAAAAGAGTCTTTGATAATCTTATGATAACGGTCAACAATATCTTGAGGCGTACAGCCTTCTTTTTCAGCTTTAATGGTGATAGGCACACCATGTTCATCGGAACCACCAACAAACATGACATCTTCGCCCTTCATTCTGAGATAACGAACATAAGTGTCAGCAGGAATATATACTCCGGCAAGATGTCCTATATGAATAGGTCCATTGGCATACGGCAAAGCCGTAGTAACGGTATAACGTTTGAAATGTTTATTGTTTGTTTCCATAAAAATATTTTTATGCTGCAAAGATAATAAAATATTCAAGTACATGACAAAAATTTAAAGACACCGTATCAATGTCTGTATCTATGATTCAAAAAATGATTTTCAACACTGTTATATATTAAAAAATTAACAGAATTGTTAAATGCAGGTTTTATTCAGGTAGAAAATTATCTATAAACAGACAGGAAAATTTGTAAAATTCAACAGAAAAGTTTGTAAAGTGAATTTGTTATTTTATTTATAATCAATATTTTATAATACTAATCAAGGCAAAAAAGTTTGTAATACACGTTTGTAATATGAATCTTAACATTATACTCGCGTCAAATATAAAAAAATAGTGAAAATACACTTCTGAATTGTTTATAAAAACAAAATAAAATTTTTATAATATCGAAAAAACACAATATTCCATGGCACGAAATCGGTAGTTATATCACAACAAATATTATGTCATCCAATTAGTTGAATAATACAATATAAAGACCTGTGTTTTTGCACAAAACAAGACTCAGTTTATCATGGAAATAATCTTTGATACTCTTGAATAAGGTGATATCTGATTCGGAATTTATGATTTCTAAAACAATACAATTAGCATTACAGACAAAAAGGAATATCCCGTTTTTTAACAAATCTTGTGATATATTTTATTTGTCTCTATTGGATTTGAAAGAAAAACAAATTAAAATATCTGAGAATTCATATTCAAATGTGATAACGATTCTTTTATGATGAGCGTAATCGCAGCGAAAAATGAACCTCTTAACAAAAGTCGTTGTAAAGGACAAATTCCGTAACGTACATACAGTAACAAAAAAGTACATGTCTCTGATTTGAAGTGCAGTCCAAAAGTTTTTTGTCTAATTTTTTGAGTAATACAAAGAATATTATTCGAATACCAATCAATGTAGCCATTATCAGTTATTATCCCGTCCCCATCATTCAACACGACATAATACTGAAAGATCATATTAAGTTTTGCAAATTTTAAATATATCTTTTACGGATAAAAAAACTTACAAATCTGTCCGAGAATACTAAATTCAACGATGTCAAAAAACTCGACATTTCCTTTTTTCGGAATTATTCGATTAAGTTTAACTTGTCCCAATTTAACAATACACTAATGAAATTGAGAAATTATATTTTGATATATCTTTAAAAATTCTGTAAATTTGCAACGGTATATTAAAAAATCCATGAGAAGATTGATATTCTTTATTGCACTTGTAATCTGTCTTATGACATTGGTCTCCTGCAAACAACGTAGGGAAGCGATAAGACAGCTCGGCTGTGCACA